>JAFQYK010000064.1 GCA_017406485.1 Clostridia bacterium | reverse complement strand
GTGCGGGTTGTATTTTGTGAAGTATTTGTACGCGGTCGCGCCGTTTACGAAAATTTGCTTAATAGGCGCGTTATTTAAGATAACGCTCAAATCATTCGGCGTGACATTTTTAATTGTACTGTCCGCCGAGCCGACTATATCACAGCTCCCTATAACATCCCAGGCGGCGATATTGTTGCGCAGCAGAAAAGCGCGCTTTTCCTCTGTAGTCTGCGGACACTCCTCATTACATACAGCGGAAACCACCCTCCAGAACCGGTTTTGCCTGTGCCCGTAAAAAAACTGCGCCTCGCGCGATTTGACCGAGGGAAAACTGCCGAGTATCAGTATTTTGGAATTGCCGTCATACAGCGGCGGTATCGGATGCGTAATCATTTTAATAAGCCATCCTTTCACTTCGTTCTTTCATATAATCACCTTTCACTCATTTTATCACAATTATTCAAAAAAATAAACGCATAAAATTAAATTACAGCCGTTTTTCAAAAAAATTTCATAAATTTTTCAAAAGGTATAGATTTTTCAAGGAAAGTATTATATAATGATAAGATAGAATGACTATTTATGTGTAAAAATCAAAAAACTCTCAAAGGAGCGCAATTTTATGGATGAAATTTTAAAAATCTTAGATAAAGAGAAGAACAATATCTCAAGGGCGAAAATCGCGCAGATGCTCGGCACGGACAAGGCCGAAGTCGCCGAAGCTATCGAACGGCTTGAAAAGGAAAACGTCATTGTCGGCTACAAGACAATCGTAAACTGGGACAAGACCGACCGCGAGGTTGTGACGGCGCTTATTGACCTCCGCATAACACCGCAGAGGGGCGAGGGCTTTGACAAGGTCGCTGAGAGGATTTATAAATATCCGCAGGTAAAATCCTTGTACCTTATGTCGGGCGCTTATGACCTATCCGTCACGATTGAGGGTAAGACGATGAAAGAGGTTGCGCTGTTTGTGGCGCAAAAGCTCGCTCCGATGGACTCCGTTATTTCAACGGCAACGCATTTTGTACTCAAAAAATATAAAGACGAAGGAATTGTATTCGAGGATGATGAAAAGGATACAAGACAGGTGATTACGCTATGATAGATTACGAGAAAATTATTTCGCCCGTCATCGCGGCAATGCCGCCGTCGGGTATACGAAAGTTTTTTGATATAGTCGCTGAAATGAAGGACGCTATTTCCTTAGGCGTGGGCGAGCCGGATTTTACAACGCCGTGGGCGATAAGAGAAGCCGGTATATACTCTCTTGAAAAGGGACAGACGCATTACACCGCAAACGCCGGACTTATGGAATTAAGAGAGGCCATATGCGAATACAACGAAAGAAAGTACGGTATTACATATGACCCAAAGAAGGAAGTAATCGTAACGGTAGGCGGAAGTGAAGCGATTGACCTTATGGTAAGAACGCTCGTAAGCGCGGGCGACGAGGTCTTAATTCCGGAACCGTGCTTCGTCTGTTACAAGCCGTGTACGCTTATGGCAGGCGGCGTGCCTGTTCCGATTGAAACTAAGGAGGAGGACGAGTTCAGACTTCTCCCCGAACAGTTAAAGGCTAAGATAACTGACAAAACAAAACTTTTAATTCTGCCGTATCCCAACAATCCAACGGGCGGAGTAATGTCAAAGAAAGACCTTGAAGCGATAGCCGAGGTTTTGCGCGGCACAAATATAATGGTGCTTTCGGACGAGATTTACGGCGAGCTTCGATACGGCGAGGAAAAGCACACGCCGTTCTCCGCGATTGAGGGTATGAAGGAGAGAACAGTCGTCGTAAACGGCTTCTCAAAAACCTTTGCAATGACAGGCTGGCGTCTGGGCTATGCGTTAGGCCCGGAACGTATCATAAAACTTATGACAAAGGTACATCAGTACGGCATAATGTCCGCGCCGACCACCGCTCAGCACGCGGCGATTGAAGCGCTCCGTAGCTGCGACGATGACGTTGAGGAAATGCGGCAGGAATACAATTACAGAAGGCGCTACATAGTGGATGGCTTTCGGGCAATGGGGCTTAGCTGCTTTGAGCCGCTTGGCGCGTTTTACGTATTCCCCTGCATAAAAAGCACAGGTATGACGAGCGAGGAGTTCTGCCAAAAACTTTTGGAGGAGGAAAAGGTCGCTGTCGTACCGGGCAACGCGTTCGGTGAAAGCGGCGAGGGCTTTATAAGATGCTCGTACGCGTATTCGATAGATAACATACAAGAGGCATTAAAGCGTATAGAACGCTTTGTAGAGAAACATACAAGGTGAGTGGAAAGGATGGCTTAATCTATGGCTAACACAAAATACATATTCGTAACAGGCGGCGTTGTTTCGGGACTCGGCAAGGGTATTACCGCCGCATCGCTCGGCAGACTTTTAAAGGCGCGCGGCTACAAGGTAACAATGCAGAAGTTTGACCCGTACATCAATATGGACCCGGGTACAATGAGCCCGTACCAGCACGGCGAGGTGTTCGTAACGGACGACGGCGCGGAAACGGACCTTGATCTGGGACACTACGAGCGTTTCATAGACGAGAATTTGAGCGTAAACTCAAACGTAACGACAGGTAAAATCTACTGGAATGTTATATCAAAGGAGCGCCGCGGCGATTATGAGGGAAGAACGGTACAGGTAATCCCGCACATCACAAACGAGATTAAAGACCGAGTTTACCGCGTTGCAAAGACGCAGGAAACAGACATTGTTATAACGGAAATCGGCGGTACGGTAGGTGATATTGAGTCCACACCGTTCCTTGAAGCAATACGTCAGGTACAGCAGGAGGTCGGCAAGGAGAACTGCCTTTATATCCACCTTACGCTTGTTCCGTATATCTCCACATCGGGTGAGCAGAAGACAAAGCCGACGCAGCACAGCGT
>JAFQYK010000526.1 GCA_017406485.1 Clostridia bacterium | reverse complement strand
TGATAAAACACACTTTTGACACTGGTATGAATTAAATGTAAATAGAAATCATATATTTTGTGAACAAATTATGAACAAGGGTTGACAAACGTATATAATGGGGATATACTAAATGCAAATGCGAACTATTTGCAAATAGAAAGGATTACTATGAAAAAATTATTGATTTTAGATTCAAACAGCATAATAAACCGCGCGTTTTACGGTGTGCGGTATTTATCCGCTAAGGACGGTACGCCGACAAACGCGATATACGGCTTTTTAAATATTTTAATGAAGCTGTTAAACGAGCAGAAATACGATTATATCTGCGCCGCGTTCGATTTAAAAGCGCCGACCTTCCGCCATTTGCGCTATGACGGCTATAAGGCGCAGCGCAAGCCTATGCCGGAGGGCTTGGTGGCGCAAATGCCGCTCTCGAAGGACATTCTCCGTGCGATGGGCGTGACAATTCTTGAAAAGGAAGGCTACGAGGCGGACGATATTATAGGCACCGTTGCGCGTATTTGCGAGGAGGGTCAAATAGAGTGCTTTATCGCAACGGGCGACAAGGACGATTTGCAGCTTGCGTCTGACAAGACAAAGGTAATTCTGACCGTTTCAAGGCAGGGCTATAATGAAACGACCGTCTATGATGACGCTGCGGTGAAGGAGCGTTACCGAGTTACGCCGAATGAATTTATAGATGTTAAAGCGCTTATGGGCGATCCGTCCGACAATATCCCCGGCGTAAAGGGCATAGGCGAAAAGACCGCCATGAGCCTTATTGAGAAGTTTCATTCTATTGAATATATTTACGATAATATTGAAGATGTAGGCTTAAAGGGCGCGACATTGCAGAAAATGAAAGATGGCAAGGATATGGCGTTTCTTTCCAAGGAGCTTGCAACGATTTTCCGCGAGGTGCCGATAGATTTTAACGCGGACGACTGCGCGTGGAACGGCTTTGAGGATAAAGACGGCGAGCTGTTTAACATTTTAAGCCGTCTGCAACTCAATAGCATTATAAAGAAAATGGATTTAACTCCGCAATCAGGCGTCAGCAACCTTGTGGAGGAGGATATTTTTGAAGGCTTTTCGTTTGATGAAGTAAGCAGCATAAATGTAAACGGTGCAGTTCCCGTAATTATTTCTTTTGAGGGGAAGGAAATTGCGTCAATCGCGTACGCCGACGGTAAAAAGGGGTATGTATGCGAAAATGCTGACGAGATAAAGAGGTTTATGGAAGATGAAACAATCGGAAAAATCCTCTTTGACGCAAAGGAAACGCTTGTAAAGCTAAACGGCAAAATTGACATAAAGAATATCTCGGACGATACGGCAATCGCGGCGTACCTTGTTGACCCTGCAAAGAGCAAATACGAGATTGAGGATTTGGCGAATGAGTATTTCGGCGTTGTGATTGATAAGCCGCAGGCAAAGCAGCTTTCGCTTCTTGACGAGGACGAGCCGGACAATGCGGAATATCTTGCAAAATGCGCCGTTGCCTTAGGCGCGCTCAATGACAGGATAAATAAAAAGATAGAGGAAAACGGACAAACACAATTATACCGTGAAATAGAACTGCCGCTTGTCGAGGTTCTCGCACATCTTGAAATAAACGGCTTTTTGGTGGACGACGGGCAGCTTAAAGCGTTCGCCGAAACGCTCGGCACGCAGATTGACAAGCTGACAGCTATGATATACGAAATGGCTGGCGAGGAGTTTAACATAAACTCACCGAAGCAGCTTGGCGTAATACTGTTTGAGAAATTAGAGCTAAAGCCC
>JAFQYK010000063.1 GCA_017406485.1 Clostridia bacterium | reverse complement strand
GCCTGTTTCTTGTGTAATAAGCTGATGAAGCAGTAGCACTTTTTCTTTACTAAACTTTATCATTTCGCAAGCTCCTCAAAAGCAGGTCTGAACTTTTTTAATACTCGTGCTGCGACAATATCAATTTTTTCATCATCAGATAGATCTATATAGCCTGCCTTGTCTATATCCAAAACTATAAATTTAGGCTTGTTATTTTTGAAAATAACCGCCTCACCGCTTCTCTCTGCAATACGCGCCACCTTTGAGAAATTTTGGTTTGCTTCGGTCATAGAAACAATCGTATTTGTGTTTATATTCATCGTTATCATCTCCTATAATTATTATATATAAATTATAGGATAAAGTCAACCTATTTTTATATTATAATTCCATTGCAATGATCCACTTCATGCTGAATTATCTGCGCTATGTATCCGCTGTATTTCTGTGTGTGCTTTCTAAAATTCATATCGAGATGCTCAACCGCAATATCAGTATAGCGTGTAGTTTTGCGTACACCGGTAAGCGACAAACAACCCTCCTCTGTTTCATACGGCTTGCTTTTTTTCATTACTGTTTTACTCCTTAGATACACAAATTCATTTCCTTCACATTATATCATTAGTGAGTTGTATTGTAAACACTGCTTTTTAACTTTCAAAATTACTTTGAAATAACTAAAACACTTCTCTACCTTGGCAGAGAAGTGCTATAATATGTTTATTCTGTTTTATCTGCAACCCCAGCAATTACGGTCGCTTTCCGCCTCAACTGACAGGTCGTCTTCACCGCCCTCGAGAATCTCACAGCGTTCGTGCGGGAAGAATTTTTGACCACGGAAAACAGGAAACAAAAAAACCTGCCGGTTTGGCAGGCTCATATCTTTATATTATTAACATTTATACTGTAACATGGATGATAAAAATCATATATGTTTATATCCCCATATTTTGCTTTGTTAAAATTCTTTATGTACTGAAAACCCTGTTTCTCGGCTCGGTTCAATTCAAGCGTCTTGATAAGCGCGTCAAATATATCACAGGTAGTTATAATGTTTTTACATCCTATTGATTTAAGTATTCCCAATCTATTGTTAATTATATCTTCAGGCTCGGATTTTTTACTGATTGTCTTCGCCCTTTCAACCTGTTGGTTACAGGTGTTTTTAAGTTGTTTTAATGTATCGCGATAATGTGTACTGCTATTATTATCTCCGCTAAATGGATAAAGGTTTATGTAAGCACATCGTTTCAGCAATTCCGCATAGTCTTCATTTGTATGTAAAAGGCACTGTGCTAATCTGCCGAATACATTTTTATATTTTGTTCCGGCTCGTTTTGCTGAACCTGCAAATTTATGAGAATTTTCCAGCACTTCACGAAACCAAAATATGTCCGTTTCCTCGCCGCCTGAATTTGGCTCTCTTAAAAGGAACAGAATTTCTGCCTGCTCATCATCTCCCAAATAACCTTCTATAAAATCTCCGTTCTTATTTTTTATGAATAACTCCTTGACATTCATATTGTTGTATTTCACTTTCATCATTCTCATTCGCTCCTTTACGGTCTTTTTATTATTTTACCACACACCAAAAAAATATCAAGTCATCAGTGTGTTAAAGACGCATCATTTTTAGCATGGTTTAATGTTATAAATAAAATACCTTTTCATCCTCCAGCCTTATACACGCCAGCCGCGCATTATCGTATTTGTGTCTGAACACGCAGCCGCAGTCAATGTTGTAGAAAGTGCAATTATGCTGTTTATCATAATATCTGAAAACCTTACCGTCATTATATGCAAACTCACCTTCGATTATAGTTGGTGTATGCCCGGCAATAATAGTACAGTTATCCCTGCCATGCTCTACGCTTTCCTCTCGCGCGAACAAGCAAAAATTTTCTCTTTCTGCTTTGCTGCCCTTATCCGTGTAACCTGCATGCGCGGCTATGTAGCTTTTGCCGCCTACTGATGTTTCGTAAAAATACGGCATTTTCTCAATCATTTCCGACCATCGGATAAGGTCATTTATGGTTTTGTCTTTCTTAAACAGTAAATCCCGTATGGTACGGTACGCATCAAAAAACATTATAAGCTCAGGCGATTTCTGTTCCAGATAATATATGACTGTTTCATATAATGCCTGCGAATTCTTGTTTGATAATATATCGGTGTTAAGCGTAGCCAGCTTGTCTGTTCTAAGCATTACCTCCACACTTGTCACAAATTCCTGCTCGTGATTACCGCGAAGAGTTATGACATTATCCGGCTTGTTTTCAAGCCATTCAAGCATATCAAGACTCTGACTGCCGCGGACTATGTAGTCGCCTAGGCAAATAAGTGTGTCGGCTTCGGAAAACCTGATTACGCTCAGCATTTCGCAAAACTCATCATAACATCCATGAATATCTCCTATGACATATTTACTCATTGCATAAGTCCTCCCAAAACAAATTCTCTTCCTTCTTCCATCTTTCCACCTCTTGACTTGTCCAGCCTCCCAATTTTAACGGCTCGTCAATCCCATACATCCCGCCAAACGGATACACCATTTTCTTAAAATTATGCTCCGCCGTCATAACCCTGTAAGTATTCATCAAATATGAGATATTGATTTTGCCTTTTAAGTAATTGCTTATGCCTGTTAAAATCCGTTCATCACCTTCAGGCTCGCCCTGATAATATTCCAGATCCAAATAGTTATTTTC
>JAFQYK010000525.1 GCA_017406485.1 Clostridia bacterium | reverse complement strand
CCGCGCCCGCTATAATAAATGACCGCACAATGCTCCCGATACGCTTTATCGCTGAGAGCTTTGATTTCACTGTCGGCTGGGACGGCGATACACAGACCGTTACCGTTTCAAAGGCAGAAGCGGAAGAGCCGGATGTGGTCTCGTCTGCAACGACTGCAATAGAGGAAGAGCCGACAGCAACATCTGCGCCTGAACCGGCACAGACAGACGGCAAGACCTTAATCGCATATTTCTCGCGCGCGGGCGAGAATTACGGTATGGGTATAACCGAAATAGGCAATACGGCGAGAATAGCCGGATTTATAGCTGATAAAACGGGCTACGATGTATTTGAGATTGTACCCGTAAATCCGTATCCCATAAGCTATGAGGAAACAAAGACGAGAGCGACACAGGAAATAAATGATGACGCGCGTCCTGAATTTGTAGGCGGGATTGAGAATTTTGATCAGTATGATACGATTTATTTAGGATACCCGATATGGTGGGGACAGATGCCGATGATTATATATACCTTCTTGGATAAGTATGATATGTCGGGTAAAACAGTTATACCGTTTTCGACTGCAGCGGGCAGCGGTTGGGGCTCGTCACTCACGGATTTAAAGAAACTATGTCCGGGTACGACCTTCTTAAAGGGCTTCACAACTGCCGGAAACAGAGCAGAGTATTCACAGAATGAGGTAAATGAATGGCTTGAAGGATTGGGTGAATAATTATGAAAAGGTTAAGCTGTTTTGTAGTGACTGTAATTGCCGTTATGCTGCTTAGTGTAACGGTAAACGCCGCGTCAATGCGATATGATAACGGCAGTCTTACAATTAAAAACGCTCCGGCAGGCGCATTGCTTATCCACGCAAGATATGATGACAATGGCGTACTAAAAGCAGTAAGTCTTGAGGATGCGGCAAATGAAACAAAATCAATAAGTGCCGAAAATGGTGATAAGCTCTTTCTTTGGGCGGGTATGAACAGCATAAACCCTTTGTGTAAGGCTATTGAGATTGGAACGTATAATGGTGAGCTTACGGACGAGGCTGAAACAACTCCCGATGCCACCTCATCGGCAACTCAAACACAAGAATCACCTATACCTGAAACAACGCCGACAACAACACCTTCAAGCGACAAGAAAATGCTTGTCGTATACTACTCACGCGCGGGCGAGAATTACAGCGTAGGAACTATTGATAAAGGAAATACCTCATATATAGCGGATTACATCACAGAGCAGACAGGTGCGGATGTATTTGAGATTGTTCCGGTAAATCCATATCCGCAGGGCTATGAGGACACTAAAACGAGAGCGACCAATGAAAGAAATTCAAATGCCCGTCCCGAATATGTCGGAGAGGTAGAGAATTTTGAGCAATACGATGTTGTGTTTATCGGTCATCCTATCTGGTGGGGAGATATGCCGATGATAATGTATACCTTCCTCGAAAATCACAATTTTGACGGTAAAACTGTTTGTCAGTTCAATACGCATGAGGGCAGCGGAAACGCCGGAACAGCGGCGACAATTAAAAGCAAGCTGCCAAATGCGACAGTCACAGATTACTTGGCGGTTCGTGGCAGCGCGGCTCAGAAAAATGACGCGGCGTTAAAAACCACAATAGATAGCTGGCTTAAAAAGCTTGGATATACTGAATAAGATAAGGAGTAAACGCAATGAGTAAAATACTAAATAAAGAGGAATTTAAGAAACAGGATATATTTGGTGTTGGTGCGCCGAACGATGCATTTGCACAGTATTTTGTAGGCAATTCATATTTGAAGCCATTGACGGAATACGGTAAGTGTCCTGTGTTTCTTGCGAATGTAACCTTTGAACCCGGCTGCCGTAATAATTGGCATATTCATCATGCAAAAAGCGGCGGCGGTCAGCTCTTAATATGTACAACCGGCGAGGGCTGGTATCAGGAGGAGGGCAAGGAGGCAGTAAGCCTTACTCCGGGAACAGTGATAACAATACCGCCGAATGTTAAGCATTGGCACGGAGCAAAGAAGGACAGCTATTTCTCTCACATAGCCGTTGAAGTGCCGGGCGAAGAGACATCGACGGAATGGTGTGAAGCTGTTACAGATGAGGAATACGGAAAATTAGGAGGGAACGAAAATGAGTGAAAAGATAGTACAGACAGCAGGTAGGGAACAGCTCGGTGATTTTTCACCGATGTTCGCACACCTTAACGATGACGTGTTGTTCGGTGAGGTATGGAACGAGGAAGCGATAGATGTTAAGACGAAGTGCATTATAACCGTTGTAGCACTCATGTCATCGGGTATTACGGACAGTTCGCTTAAATATCATTTGCAGAATGCCAAGAATAATGGCGTGACAAAAGAGGAAATCGCGGCAATTATAACCCATGCCACAATGTATACAGGCTGGCCCAAAGGCTGGGCAGTATTCAGAATGGCGAAAGAAGTATGGGAATAACCGAAAGTACCAAAAGACGAAAAAAGCAAGAATGGCTTAAACACTGACTTTTTAGGGGGGGGTGAATGCCGTTATTTCGACTTCGGGTAAAATACCCCCCTACGATAAATCGGGAATAAGAACTACCCCCCTATGCAAAAGAGGGGGGTGCAACCTACCCCCCTCGAAAGAATTTCGACTTTTTGTATCAAACATTCAGTACAAACACAAACACCAATAAAGGCGAACTCTGATAGTCCTTGTGATTATCAGAGTTTTCCTTTTTGTGCATATATTTTTTGATTTCTTCGGCGTCAATGCACCTTTCGCCGTCACGGTAGTTAAACATTATAAGGATTTTATCATCATAGACATAGATTGAATTTACAAAGGTTTTAATCAGTATTTGCATTTCATTTTCATTCTTACGGTTCATAAGGCTAAACCTGTGAAGCCAATACTTAATTTCTTCCTTGCTCATTATAGGCCGTTCAATCTGTTCCTGCAATATAGCGGTCTGCAACTGCTCTTTTTCCGTTTCAAGATTTTTAAGCGTTTCTGTTATGGTATTTGTGATAATTCCTTGCTTAATTGCTGAGATTATGTTGTCAATTTCCTTTTCTGTCTGTTGCAGCCTGCTTTTCATACCTATAAGTGCGGTATTTTCTTTGTTTTGCGATAAATAGCAAGCTTCGGCAATATCAGTGATGATAGATTTATCGTTGAGAATATTAAAGGTGTAATCAATCACAATATTTTCAATCAAATCTTTCTTTATCCGCTTTTTATCGCATAGCTTCTTCCGCTTGGCTGCGTTACAATGATAATATCTGTGAGTAATACCGCCTGTACCCGTACCGCTGACACCAGACATATGACCTCCGCAATGACCGCAGAATATTTTACCTGTAAGCAGGTATTTATCCTTTACATCTTTGAAATGTGCAGGGCGTTGTTGATTGGCGGCTAACTGCCTTTGGCAAATATCAAATACTTCCGGTGTTACCAAAATCGGAAACACATTTTCGGCAACCGTATCTTTAAAACGGTATTCACCTAAATAGCGTCTGTTTTTCAGGATACCCGTTACAAAATTATATGTAGGAGTTTTGCCCGACTGATTTTTCACGCCCTGCACCTTCAGACTATTCAAAATGCTTTTTGTGCTTTCGCCCTCTGAATAGCGTCTGAAAATATCTTTTACAATAGGCGCATTCAAAGCCGGATGATTTTACAACGCAGTCGAGCGGAAATGCCGGTGAAAAAATAGCGTGCGGCAAAATTGTATGGTAGGAATTACAAGATAAGCTACATAAAAAAACAATCCCGATTATGGGATTGTTTTTTTTCATACCAAATTATAATGTTTTAGCGCGTTTTCAATTCCGTCCTTATAAAGCGGTGTTGTGACGTACTCAACCGCCTCTATTAGCTCGGAGCGGCTTTCACCCATTGCTACGCTGTGACCTGCGGCGGTGAGCAT
>JAFQYK010000524.1 GCA_017406485.1 Clostridia bacterium | reverse complement strand
CTTAACGTTTCGAGAAGCTTTTTGCAGAATGACGGTTACGTTAAGAAAATCAGTGCGCACATCACAAAGAAGGTTGCGGACAAGCTGACATCGCTTTATAACAGCGAAAAGGAAAATTATGAGAAGTACTGGGAGGATATTGACATCTTCATCAAGTACGGATGTTTAAGAGACGAAAAGTTTTATGACAAGGTAAAGAACATTATCATTTACAAAAACCTTGACGATAAATTTGTTACGCTGGACGAGTATTTAGGCGATAAAGAAGATAAGACGGTTTATTACGTTTCCGACCCGAAAACCCAGTCGCAGTACATCAATATGTTCAAAAACCAGGGACTTGACGCGGTAGTGCTGCCAAGTATGATGGACACGCACTTTATCTCGTTTGTGGAGATGAAAAACGAGGGCGTGAAGTTCAAACGTATCGACAGCGCGATTGAGGACATTTCCGAGAATGCGGAAAAAGATGATGCTGCAAAGGAAAAAGACGAAAAACTTATAGAGAAGTTTAAGAACGAAATCGGCGACGATACGCTTAAGATTGAGGTACAGTCATTAAAGGATAACTCAATTCCGGCTGTAATACTTTTAAGCGAGCAGTCGCGCCGTATGCGTGAGATGTACCGCTCCTACGGTCAGCAGATGGCAGGTATGGCGGATATGTTCAAGGATGAGTTTACGCTTGTCTTAAATGAAAACAACCCGCTTATTCAAAAACTTGACACTCTTAATGATGAGGATGCGAACTTGGTTATAGACCACGTCTACGACCTCGCCAAGATAAGCCACAGCCCGCTCGATGCGGAGCATATGACGAAATTTATCGAACGTTCAAACAAACTGCTTGAAAAGCTATACTAAAGCACAGCAAAGCCGCCGTGATCAGCACGGCGGTTTTTTTATGGAAATAAGGTTGTTCTTATTATAAATACCTACAATTTTTTTTATCATTTCACTCTCGGATAAATCACTGAGCAAAACACTTTTTATATCTTCAAGTATTTCAACAGCTTTCGTATCGGCATCCTCAATAAATTCCTCTTTACATAAATACAAAGTATCTAAAATACGCCTTCCTATATCTTCACAAACCAGTTTCTCATAAATTCTCATTATAATATCTCCTCAATCGTTAATCATAAATATATTACACCACATCAGGTGTAATGTCAATACACCAAATCAGATGTAATATATAATTTTCACACAGGGAGTGAGAATTATGAAAGAATATAACGAAATTATACGAGAATTGCGCGAGGATAATGATTTAACACAGGAAACGGTTGCACAACACTTAAATACAACGCAACAAGTGTATTCAAGATATGAAAACGGAACAAATGAAATGCCGATAAGACATCTGATTGCGTTATGTAAATTCTATGGTGTGTCTGCTGATTATATTTTAGGATTAAACGAAAATGATAAATAATATGCTTGTCTCACCGCCCTTCGGGGGCGGTTTTTTTGTCTTAAATTCCTGTTTTTTTTACGTAAACAAAACAGATATTGAAATGTAATATAAAATATGTTAAAATGGAAGTTGTAGTTATGTAGGGAATAACGGAACTGACTTAGCAGAGGGTGGAAATTATGTTTAAACCGGAGGACATCTTAAATTCTCTTTCAGAAGCAATCATCATATCTGAACCTGATAACGGAAAAATACTGTACGCAAACAGTGTGGCAAGATCGCTCTTGGGGGAAATAAATGGTAAAACGCGCGAGGAGGCCTTTTCCGGAAAGATGAGCGTACACCAGAGTAATTCAGAATATGACAATAAAGACGGTGTGACTGCTAAAATATACACTAATGAAAACGGCAGAGCGTACGCTGTATATACAAAGAACGCTGAAATTGACGGTAAGAATGTTGTAGTTGAAACTGCAGCCGATATTACCGCCGCGGAGGAGGAACGGCATGACCTCAAAACGCGTCTGACAAGGGAGTATATTATAGTAAGCTGCATTATTGAACTGCACCGTGATAAACCGTTCGATGAAACGCTAAATCATATTTTGGAGATTACCGGTAAATACCTTGACGCGGAGCGGGTGTATCTCTTTAAATACACACCCGAATGCACATATAAAACTCATAGCTGGTGCAGAGATGGTGTTGAGGAAAAAATCCCTGTCGGTAAAGAAATTGACCGTAATATAATTTCAGGCTGGTTGAAAACATTTGATAATTACAAAAGCGTACTTGTAAGCGATGTCGAAGAGCTTAAAGACAGCTCGCCCGCAGGCTACAGGCTTTTAAAACGTATAAATATAAACCGTATTGTGACATCGCCGCTGCACGTTGAGGGTGAGTTTATTGGTTTTATCGGAGTG
>JAFQYK010000062.1 GCA_017406485.1 Clostridia bacterium | reverse complement strand
TATAAAACGCTTTTTATTTATATAAATTATGTTAAATATATTATGCTTCCTCGGTGATTTCGGGCTCATCTTCAATCGCGTCATAAGCTGCCAAAACTCTGCTTTCGAGCGCCTGGCGCATATCACTGTTGATGGGATGAGCAATGTCTCTGTATTCTCCGTCCGGAGTTCTTCTGCTCGGCATTGCCACAAACAATTTTTCCGGACCCTCGATAACCTTCACATCGTGAACTGCAAACGCGTTGTCGAATGTTACTGAAGCGACAGCCTTCATCTTGCTTTCACCTGTTACCTTCTTAATCCTGATGTCTGTGATTTCCATAGTGTTTCACCACCCTTCGACATAATTCTGCCTTAGCTTATGATATAGTAAAAAATATGTTTTGTCAAGCATTTTGCTGTCGATTTATCGGTTATGTCAACAAAATATCTGTTTTTTGTTTCAATTTTATAAAATTTAATAAAAAGGCTTTTCAAACCTGCTTTTACGGTGTATAATAATATACGGAATATGCATAAAAAGGAGATTTTCTCTATGGAAAGATTTCAGTTGTCAGACCTTAAAAAGGGTGACGGTATACATTTTATCGGCATAGGCGGCATAAGTATGAGCGGCCTGGCGCAGATAGCCATTAAAGCAGGCTATAAAGTAACAGGCTCAGACTGGAATGAAACGCCGATAACCGACAAGCTCACCGCTATGGGCGCGGATATTGTTTACGGCCGCGAGGCCGTCAATGAAAGCGGTATAAAGAATGCGGCTGTCGTTGTTCACACCGCGGCCGCCAAGGCTGACAATCCGGAGATGGTACTTGCAAAGGATTTGGGCAAACGTGTTATTGACCGCGCGGAGTTTTTGGGCGCGGTTATGAAGCAATACACCCACGCGGTAGGCGTTGCCGGAACACACGGCAAGACCACCACAACCTCAATGCTCGCCCACGCGCTTTTAGGCGCGGGTCTTGACCCTACTATAAGTATAGGCGGTGAGCTTGACCTCATAGGCGGCAATATAAAAACAGGTTCCGATGATTATTTTGTCACGGAAGCGTGTGAATATACAAACAGTTTTTTGAAATTTTACCCGACAATAGCCCTTATTACCAATATTGAGGAGGATCACCTCGATTTCTTCACGGGTATTGATATGATAAAGGACAGCTTCCGCCAATTTGCATATCTGACCGAGGGCAAGGGTTATGTTGTCGCGATGGGTGATGATGAAAATGTATGCGACGCTTTAAAGGACGCGGAAAATCTTAACATCGTAACCTACGGCGTTTCGGACAAAAACGACTATTATCCCGACAATATAAAATACCACGCAGGCTTTCCGTCATTTGACGTGATGAAAAACGGCGAAAAGGTCTGTACGTTAAGTCTTAACGTACCGGGCGACCACAATATTTTAAACGCTCTCGCAACAATCGCCGTATGTAATCTTTCGGGCGTTGACGCGGGCAAGGCGGCAAAGGGTATTGAAACTTTTAAGGGAACGCACCGCCGCTTTGAGAAAAAGGGCTTTCTAAACGGCGCGGTGGTGATTGACGATTACGCCCACCACCCGACCGAGATAAAAGCGACGCTTGCCGCCGCGAAAAAGTTTAACCATAATAAAATCTGGTGCGTGTTCCAGCCGCACACATATTCGAGAACGCGCACGCTCTGGAAGGAGTTCACCGAGGCGTTTGACAACACGGACGAGCTGATTTTAACGCATATCTACGCCGCAAGAGAAAAATTTGACGGTGTCACAAAACCGGAGGATTTGACCGAGGATATCAAAAAGCGCGGCATTAGCGCGAGATATATTGATAAGTTTGACGACATCGCGGCGTTTTTAAAAGAAAACGTCAAAGAAGGCGATATAGTGTTCACTATGGGCGCGGGCGATGTGGTTAATATAAATAATTTGATTTGTGAGTAAAGACAAGAAAAAAAGCGTTTCAGATGAAACGCTTTTTTGTTTGTCTGTTTAATGGTTTACTGCCGCCTCTAAAATTTGGCTGTATGCCCAGTGTGCGGGAGTGACGTCTGTGAAGGGGTTAATAAGATTTGCCGGGTTGTCGTTTCTTTTAAGCGCGTTATTGAGCATCGTAATCGCTTCGGCGCGTGTCAGTGTCGCATCAGGGCGGATCGTGCCGTCCTCATAGCCTGATACAATCTTTTTCTGAGCCAGTGCGCCGACATATCCTGCCGCCCAGTGGGAGGAGGTCATATCGCTGTAGCTTACATCCTTGACCTGCTCTAAGTTCAAATACCGCGCAAGTATTGTCGCAAACTCCGCGCGCGTTATTGTGTAGCGCGGCATAAAGGTGTTGCGCTCGTAGCCGTTTATGTATCCCTTTTCGGTGCAGTAGTTTATGTATGGGATAAACCAGCCCTCTAAAACATCAGCAAAACCGCTCGGCTTGTATTCCTTTGAGGGATCCATACCGTCAATGTTCGCGATAATCGTC
>JAFQYK010000523.1 GCA_017406485.1 Clostridia bacterium | reverse complement strand
GCCCATTACGCCTATCCACGGCTTACCGCCTCGCTCAAAGTACAAACTTGTTACATCTATCCTCTCGCCGTTTGGATTTTCACCGCCAAGATTGAGGTGATTGCGTAATATTTCTGATTTTTCATAGTCCTTGAATTTATATATCATTTGTATACCTCATATTTTATACTGTATATTCCATCGGGTAATTCGGCCAGCTTTACCTCACCCGCGTTTGTTACAGTCCTGCCCTCAGCGAGCGTTACGTCCTTTATTTCCGTTTCATAGGCAACAGTGTTGCCCGGTGAAAGAACCGATATTTTAACAGTTACTGTTTTTCTTTCGCCTATGTTCATTACGATTATGGGGATAGTGTCGTCAGGGCCATACACCATATCGACATTCCCGGAGCAGGCAAGAACATTCCCAAATGCCATGCGGTGCGCGTAGTATGCAAGCTTGGGTTGTCCGTAATAGTCCACAAGCGATTTCTGATATGTAACCGTGTTCTGACCGCCGCGTAGGTTGCACCAGCTAAGTCCGTCATAGTCCACAATGCGGCACTTTTTTATCGTTTCATACGCGCCCAATGCCTGCCAAGCCTGTGAGGTGAGCCATTCGTCAAATTCAAGCTCGCGCCCGATTGAACCCTCGTCATACTCACGCTCATAGCTCTTTATATGATACATCGGCTTGCCCTTGTACAAATTCCAGTTAGGCTGACCGATTATCTCGTCATGCTCAAAGTTAAAGTACACTCTTTCCTTGCTTTCAAGGTAACTTGGGATATACCGTGTTGTTTCCATCCAGTTCGGCAAATGCTCGTCTTTTACATTCGGCCACTCCCGAAGCGCCGACCAGTCGTTGCCGTAGCCTAAGATATAGTCCATATTTCCCCGGCAGATTAAGTCTGCCGTCCATATGGGGTCTACATTCACATTTATTTCCGTAAAAGTCCGTCAAGCCGTCATCGTAGCGCAGTCTGCCGCGGCGGCTGTCGGCTGACGGTGAGATAAGGCGGCTACGGTCAAGCGGTGTAATCGTGTTGTAAAGCAGCTTATATACCTGCTCAACCATGTGCCAGTTTTTCCATGAGGGATGGTTCGACGGCTGCCATATCACGATTGACGCGTGGTTTCTGACCTGCTTTATATCGGTTGCCAATTTGTCAAGGTCGATGTTGGTTGCCGAGGTTATTCTGAGCCATGCGTTTGTCTGCCATATGAGCATTATTCCGAGCTGGTCGGCTATCTCGCATATTCTCGGGTCGTTTATACCGCCTATGCGCTCGTCATGCACGCTCATGCGTAGGCCATTGCCGTTCATACCCTTTACCATGAGCATTTCCTGCACATAAAATTCGGCGGGCGGGCATTTATCCCACATTGCTATTTTGTCAAGCGGCGGTCTTGAACCGAATTCAAGCGGCGCGCGCAAAAGCTCGGGCTTTCCGTTTATTCTGAATATACCGCCGTCTTGGCTTACGGTGCGTATGCCTGTTGTTATAACATAATCGTCAACTACTTTTCCATCCGCGTCCGTGAGTTCCACAACTATTTTATATAGCTGTGGATTATCCGCTGTCCATAAAAGTGGCTTTTCAATTTCAAGTGTGCCTTCGGTTGTTTCGGTTATATTTGGTATGGCGGGTGTTTCCCATTTACTTTCGGCGCATACCTCGCCGTCATTCGGGAACCATGGCATAATTTTTGCCGAAATTTCATGCGGCACCGCCTTTTTTGACGCAAGACCCATTTGTGTGTTTACATCTACCCTTACACGCTGTACTGCTTTATTCTCTGTTATGCTCTCCGTCCATGCAAACACATCGTCAATGTATATCGCGGGCAGCAAATCAAGGTGCATACGCGCAGCAAACCAGCCTGTGTATAAATCGGTGTTGGTGTGCGTCATTTTGTCGCGCTCTTTTATCTTGTCGGCGTACACCCTTACCGCGATAAGATTTTCACCCTCGCTCAGGTAATCGGTGACATCAATTTTGTGACCGCACTCGCTTTTGGTAAACGCGGCAAGAGAGCCGTTTATGTATATCTCGCCGCCCGGTGTAATGCTTTCGATGTACAGCTCGGCATAAGGCGGTATATCGTCAATATTAAAGTACCGGCGCATATAGATGTCCTGACCCGCGTACCGTTCGCCGCCGTGTACTAT
>JAFQYK010000061.1 GCA_017406485.1 Clostridia bacterium | reverse complement strand
TTTTCTTTCTTGCCATAATGGTTCCTTTCAATTATGATAAATCCAGCATCTCCATATAATCGCCACCATAATCCGCGATGTAGTCCTTACGCTCTTGAATACTGTCGCCCAAAAGCACATCAAACATCTTTGCCGTTCTTTCGGCATTCTCCGGCGTTACGCGTATAA
Source organism: Clostridia bacterium (assembly GCA_017406485.1). Lineage (GTDB taxonomy): Bacteria > Bacillota > Clostridia > UBA1381 > UBA1381 > Hominilimicola. Next base: position 5,857 of record JAFQYK010000061.1, on the reverse strand, counting down.
GTCTGCGTGTTGCGGGGTGCATAGTCGTTAAGCTCATCATCTCCGGCTGGTTCTCACCAAGACCCTTTGAGCGTTTGATATAATAATCGTCGTTCGTCTTGCTAAGTCCCTGCTCATTAAGCTCACGTAATATATCTTCCTTTTCGCCGTCCGTATACGCAAAATGCTTTTCGCCCTTGCGCTTCGTCTTAGTAATCGTAATCTCATAAAGCGGCGATTCCGCGATATATACCTTGCCCTTTTCGATAAGTGTCGGCATAAGGCGGTAAATCATTGTAAGCACAAGAGTTCTTATCTGGAACCCATCCACATCGGCATCGGTACAAATTATAACCTTATCCCAACGTAAATTATCAAGGCTGAATTCCTCAATGCCCTTTTTGTTAGCTGTCTTAATCTCAACGCCGCAGCCGAGAACCTTAACCAAATCGGTTATAATATCGCTCTTAAAAATTCTCGGATAATCGGCTTTAAGGCAATTCAATATCTTACCTCTTATCGGCATAATAGCCTGAAACATCGGGTCACGCGCCAGCTTACACGAACCCAGAGCCGAGTCACCCTCAACGATATAAACCTCGCGCTTTGAAACGTCCTTTGTACGGCAGTCAACAAACTTTTCCACGCGGTTCGTTATATCCATTGTACCCGTGAGCTTCTTTTTAATATCAATTCTTGCCTTTTCGGCATTCTCGCGGCTCTTCTTGTTTATCATTACCTGATTGGCAATTTTCTCCGCGTCCGTCTTGTTCTCAATAAAGTAAACCTCAAGCTGACTGCGTAAAAACTCGGTCATAGCCTCCTGGATAAACTTGTTGTTAATAGCCTTCTTCGTCTGGTTTTCATAGCTTGTCTGTGTTGAGAATGAGTTTATAACGAGCGCAAGACAGTCCGAAATATCATTGAACGTAATTTTTGAGTCATTCTTGTTGTACTTGTCGTTTTGCTTCAAGTACCTGTCAATCGCATACACAAACGCGTTTTTAACAGCCTTATCGGGCGAACCGCCGTGCTCAAGGTAGCTGGAGTTGTGGTAGTATTCAAGCAGATTTACTTTGTTTGAAAAGCAGAACGCGACCTGCATCTTCATCTTGTAATCTTCCTTGTCGGCTCTGTCGCGTCCCTCGCGCTCGCACTCCCAAGTTTCAACAGTTGTAAAGCCTTCCTCGCCGACTGTTTCCTTCAGATAATCAACGATACCCTCCTCGTAGAAGTACTCATACATCTGCATTCCCTCGGCCGTTTCGTTGTAGAACACAAATTTAAGTCCGGCGTTGACCATAGCCTGTTTGTTTAAGGTGTCTTGGAAAAACTCGACCGGTATATCTATGTCGGTGAATACGTCCGTATCCGGCTTCCACTTCTGAACGGTACCTGTCTGAATACTTCTCGTGTCCTGCTTTTGAAGTCCGCCGATATTTTCTCCCTTTTCAAAGTGAAGTGTATAGACCGTCTTATCACGCACAACCGTAACGTCCATATATTCGCTCGAATACTGCGTAGCACACGCGCCGAGACCGTTCAAGCCAAGACTGTAGCTGTACATACCGCCCTTGTTGTTGTCATATTTACCGCCGGCATATAATTCGCAATAAACCAGCTCCCAGTTGTATCTGCCCTCGGCCTCGTTGTAGTCAAGGGGAATACCGCGTCCGTGGTCGCGCACCTCGATAGAGCCGTCCATAAAGCGCGTAACCTCAATTAAGTTGCCATAACCCTCGCGCGCCTCGTCTATTGAATTCGATAATATTTCAAAAAAGGAATGCTCGCAGCCCTCCAGACCGTCCGAACCGAATATTACCGCCGGACGTTTCCTTACTCTGTCCGCGCCCTTTAGGGACGTAATGGAGTCGTTGCCGTATTCCTGCTTCTTCTTTGCCATAATTTGTTTTACAATCCTTTCTAAATCAACATATAGATGTTCTATTATAATTATACTACCATATGTGCGTCTGTGTCAAATACGCTCGTTTCTCGTTTAGATTAAAAATCTGTTACAAAAACTTTCCTAATATATATAGTTTTATGCAAAATTGCTAAAAGAATGTCGGCAATTAACATAAAATCGTTCATTGAGTAAAAAAATATTTTGGCTATTGTTTTAAAAGGATTTTTGTGGTAATATTTATTATGTGTAATCTTGCTTAAAATGGCGGAAAGGCGGTATCTTATAATGATGAACGCAGCTTATGTTTACCTGCAGATATACAGGCTTTTTGATACCGTAACGCCCGTTCCGGTAGACTGCGGTAACCTGTGCGACAAGGCCTGCTGCAAGGGCGATGACAGCGGTATGCTTCTTTTTCCGGGGGAGGAGGAAGTATACGGACTTTTAAATCCGGATTGGATACGCATAGAAAAGACCGATTTCAAATATGATTATGATGGGGAAACGCACACTGTACCGATAGCGCTTTGCAAGGGAAGCTGCGACCGGTACCAGCGGCCGCTTGCCTGCCGCATATTCCCGCTGACGCCATATATGGACGCGGACGGCAAAATAAGCGTTATTGTAGATCCGAGAGGAAAGGGTATCTGTCCGATGGCAAAAGCGTTTTACCTTGAGGATTTTGACGAAAAATTTGTAAGGAATATAGAAAAGGCTTTCAGACTGCTTGCAAAAAACAAACAGATAAAAGCATTTTTAAAAAGCTATTCGGAATATATAGATGAATTTAAACGGTTTTATAAGTGATGGAAGGAAATAGTAAATGTTGGAGAATGAAGACAGAAAAATCGGTGAAGGGGAAAGTCCGGAGGAAATAGAGGACGATTTTGATTTGGATGGTGACGACTTCGGTCAATACGGGGGCTTACCCGATACTACAGTTGATAATAAGGACGACGAAGAAGATAAGGACGACATAAAGGATAACGACAGCATAGAAGACTCAGAAGATATAGAAGAGATACCGCCAATGCCGGCGGAAGAGGTACAAGAGGGAGAGAGTGCGGTGACAAGGGGCAGAAGAGTTAAGCCGCGAAAAAAAGTACGCAGAAAAGCGGATCAAATGAATTTTTTGAAAAAAATAAAAAAGCCTCTTATACTGGCCGCCTGCTTTATTGTGTTTGCCGCGCTTGTATTCTTTGGATTTGCGCTTTCAACTATTAAGGAAGACCGCGTTATGAACAACGTGTACATAGAGGGTATGAATGTCGGCGGTCTTACTTATGATGAAACGCTTGCCGCTATAAACGCGTCGCATTTGTTTAAAGATTCAGAGATAACGCTGACAGACGGAAATAAGACATTTACGATAAACGGCGCGGATATTGGCCTTAGCGCCCTGCCGGAGCAAACAGCCCAAAAAGCTATGAATTACTGCAAAACGGAAAACTTTTTTGTAAAGGCGTTTAATGCGGGTATGCTTCTTTTCAGACCGCAGGTTATCGTTCCGGCGCCGCAGGTTGACGAGGAGCGCCTTACGGAGAAGCTTCACGAGTGCGGCAATTTCCTGAAGGGCGAGAGAAAAGAACACTATTATGAGCTTACCAAAGAGCTGACGGCCACATTCTATTCCGGCCGTACCGGTTATGACGGCAATTCTCAAACGGCGCACGATCAGGTAATAGACGCGCTTAATAAGGAACAGTTCAAGAATATACACGTTGATTTTACCTCAGCTCCGCCGCAGGATATGACACCGGAACGGATTGACGCGATGGTATACGCCGATCCGGTTGACGCGTATTATCAGTACAACGGTAACGAGGTAATGGTCATAGCCGACATAAACGGAAGGTATATTGACAAGGAAGCGGTTAAGCCGCTTGCTTCAAAGATTTATGAGGGCTGCGAGCCGGTGGATGTACCGTATATGGTATCGTATGCGAACGTAACCGCGGCCGCGCTTACTGAAAAATTGTTTGCAAACACGCTTGCGACATACTCAACCAACTACGGCGGCTCAACGTGGAACCGCTGTCAGAATGTTGCAAGAGCCGCAAGCCTTATTTCCGGAACGGTTGTTCCTCCGGGAGAAGTGTTCTCGTTTAACGATACTGTGGGGCACAGAACAAAGGACAACGGCTTCTATACCGCTAAGGAGTACATAAACGGCGAGAGTGTGGACGGTATCGGCGGCGGTACGTGCCAGGTTTCAAGCACATTATACAGCGCTGTGCTTTACGCCGATATGGGTATTATAGAACGCCTGAATCATATGATGTCAGTTGGCTATATACCGCTCGGTCAGGATGCAACGGTTGCCGACGGCGGCGTTGACTTTAAGTTCAAGAATTCGAGCGACTACCCGGTAAAAATAGCCGCCTATACAAACGGTTCGACTATCACCGTATCCATTCTCGGAACAATGTGGGAGCCTGCGAGAAAGGTAGAGATTAAAAACAATGTCAATACCGTCGGTGAAAATACGGTTGTATACTCGACAAGATATGTGTATGCCAACGGTGAGCTTATCTCAACCGACTCGTTAAACTCCAGCACTTATATGCCGCATAAGGTTGCGACAACTGCCGAAACGTCCTCGGACAGCGGTGACGACAGCGATAGTGATGAATAAATCTATAATGGCGCGCAGTGACAGCCCCGGCTGTTATCGCGCGCTTGTTGCTTTTGAAAGGAAGAAAAATGACAGATAAAAGGCTTTTAGCGCGCCTTGCAGAGCTTGGCAAAATCAGACTTTGTGATGATGAGCTTGACAAACTGACAGCGGATATGAAGGATATTATTGCGCTTATGGATAAGGTGCGTGAATTTGACGGCAGCAGTGCACCGTATACGCTTGACGCGGCAGGGTATGACGTTTTACGCGAGGATAAGAGTTCGGAACAACCTCCGCTAAAGGCGGAAAGTGACCGTTTCAAGGTTCCGAAGGTGGTGTAGATATGTCGTCTCTTAAGGAATTGAGAATTAAACTTGATAAAAAAGAAATCGGAGCGGCAGAGCTGAGTAAGCAGTATTTAGACAGAATTGAAGCGGTTGACGGCAAGCTGAACAGCTATATTACTGTTTGCCGCGAGAATGCGATTGAGCAGGCGAAAGCCGCGCAGGAAATGATAGACCGCGGCAGAGCCGGTATGCTTACCGGCATACCCATATCCGTAAAGGACAATATATGCACGCGCGGCATACGTACCACCTGTGCGTCAAAAATGCTTGCGGATTTTGTACCGCCGTATGACGCGACGGTTATAGAAAAGCTGAAAAATGCCGGCGCGGTTATTTTGGGTAAAACGAATATGGACGAGTTTGCGATGGGCGGTTCATCGCAGTCGTCGTATTTTGGCGGAGTAAAAAATCCGTATGACATCACGCGCGTTCCGGGCGGCTCGTCAGGCGGCGCGGCGGCAAGCGTGGCGGCAGATTTGTGCGTTGCTGCTTTAGGCTCTGACACAGGCGGCAGCGTGCGTCAGCCTGCGGCATTTTGCGGAGTGACAGGTATAAAGCCGACTTACGGAACAGTGTCGCGCTGGGGACTTGTTGCATTTGCATCGTCGCTTGAGCAGATAGGCGTTATTGCAAAAAGTGCGGAGTACTGCGGCTTTGTTTTTGACTGCGTTTATGGTTATGACGAAAACGACGCGACTGCATCAAAAAGTGCGAAAGGCAGCTACACCGCACTTGTAGGCGCTGATATATCCAAAATGAAAATAGGTCTGCCGCGTGAATTTTTCGGTAACGGAATAAATGACGAGGTAATGGCTGCTGTTTTAAATGCCGCAGAGTATTATAAAAAACTAGGCTGCGAAATAGTCAACGTATCGCTGCCGTCGCTCGAATACGCGGTATCGGCGTACTACCTCATATCGTCAGCCGAAGCCTCAAGCAACCTCTCGCGCTATGACGGTATACGCTTTGGTTACAGAAGCGAAAACGGCGCGGACTTTAACGAGC
>JAFQYK010000060.1 GCA_017406485.1 Clostridia bacterium | reverse complement strand
CTTTTCGGCACGAGCGCGTCGGCGGTATGGCAGAACTTCTTTGTCGCGCCTACCTCGGTTACGGAGCTGGTAACAGAGGAAAGGGAAAAGGGTATCGCGATTTTCCGTTGCAAGCGGCTTGGCGACATCTCCCACCTTTACGCTGCATCACTTGAACCGTCAAATTCGGGTTTCTTTGAAGAGGTTTACAGCGAAAGCACCTGATTTTCTGTAAAAAGTGATATTTACATACAAAAGAAAGTATGATATAATAACCTCACGGTGTTACCAAAGGCAAAGCCTTTGACACCTGAGAGAACATTGAATCAAATTGGCTTCGTCACGTTGCGACTTGCCATTTATGATATAATAACCTCACGGTGTTACCAAAGGCAAAGCCTTTGACACCTGAGAGAACATTGAATCAAATTGGCTTCGTCACGTTGCGACTTGCCATTTATGATATAATACGTCTTGAATTTATTTTATCTTTCAGGAAATATAATGGGTGGTAGAAATGACAGATCTTAAAAATACCTCAACAGACAGGCGCAGTTTTGTAAATACGCTTGTTTTATGCGCATTGGCTGTCGCTGTAAATATACTTGGCGGATACATAGCGGCCTGGACAGGCGCGCCTCTTTATCTCGATTCCGTAGGCACGATTTACTCTGCTGCTATCGGAGGCTTTATGCCGGGTATAATTGTCGGTTTTGCGACAAATGTAATAAAATGCTTTATGGATATTGAAAGCATATACTACGGCATTTTAAATATGCTGATTGCTGTAACCACCGCATATTTTGCGCATAAAGGATTTTTCAAAAAGACATTTAAGCCGCTTTTGGTAATACCGGTACTTGCGCTTATAACAGCCATTCCGGATGCGCTTTTAACCTGGTTTTTTAGCAATTTCAACGTGGGAGGATACGGTGAAAGTCTTGCGGCGTATCTTTGGCACAACACGTTTTTAAACGGTTTATCCTCGCAGTTTATTTCAGATTTATTGATTGAGCTTGCCGATAAGGCGATTTCGGTTGTGGCAGTTATAATCTTTATCAAGCTGACTCCCAAAAGGGTTATAACAGATTTTAGCAGGCAATGGCTATGGCAGTCGCAGATAACTCCCAAGATGCGCAAGGCGATGAAAAACAGCAAATGCCGTCGCGTTTCGGTACGGACAAAGATAGTCCTTGTACTCCTGGCGGCTTCGGTATTTATCGCGGCAAGCGCAACGGCTATAAGCTATATGCTGTTCCGCACCGCAACAATTGATGACCATATAAAACTTGCAAACGGACTTGCCGGCCTTGTCGCAGACGAGGTGGACGGTAATAAAACGGACGAATACATAGAAAAAGGCGAGGCTGCCGAGGGCTACAAGGAAACAGAGAAAAAGCTTTACAGGCTTCGTGACAGTTCATCGGATATTGAATATATCTATGTATACAAGATTATGGAGGACGGCTGCCACGTCGTATTTGACCTTGACACGGAGGAAATTGAGGGCTCGGAGCCCGGTGAAGTTATTGATTTTGATAATGCCTTTGCCCAGTACATTCCCGCTCTTTTAAAGGGTGAGGAAATTGAACCGGTAATCTCCGATGAAACGTTCGGCGGACTTTTAACGGTTTATAAGCCTGTATATGACGACAATGGCGTATGCCGATGTTATGCGGCGGTTGATATTTCAATGAACCTGTTGTCAAATTATGGGTATGGATTTGTCGCAAGACTTATTTCAATGCTTTTGGGCTTCTTCGTGCTGATACTGGCGTTCGGAATATGGTTCACGGAGCGCAGCCTGATTTTGCCGGTAAACACAATGGCATACTGTGCCGGCGCGTTTGCATACAACAGTGATGAGGCAAGAGAGGAGAGCGTGCAGCGTCTTAAAGCTCTTAATATACACACAGGCGATGAGATTGAAAACCTGTACCACGCCTTCGTCAAAACGACAGAGGAAAGTATGCAGTACGTCACAGACATTCAGCATAAGACCGAAACAATTTCAAAAATGCAGAATGGTCTTATTATGGTTCTCGCCGATATGGTTGAGAGCCGCGACAAGTGCACCGGCGACCACGTCCGCAAAACGGCGGCGTACGTGCAGATAATTATGGAGGAAATGAAAGCGCGGGGTATATACGAAGACCGGCTTACAGACCAGTTCATAGAGGATGTCAAAAACGCCGCACCGCTTCACGATATAGGCAAGATTTACATATCCGATGTTGTGTTAAACAAGCCCGGAAAGCTCACAGATGAGGAGTTTGAGATAATGCGAAGCCACACAACGCTCGGCAGCACGATTATTGACAGGGCGATAGAGATTGTTCCGGAATCGGGTTATCTTGAGGAGGCAAAGAACCTTTCCGAATATCATCACGAAAAATGGAACGGCAAGGGTTATCCTCACGGTATAAGCGGCGAGGACATACCGCTTTCGGCGCGCATTATGGCTGTTGCGGACGTGTTTGACGCGCTTGTGTCGCGCAGGAGCTACAAGGAGCCGTTCACGTTTGAAAAGGCAGTGGAAATCATCCGCGAGGATGCAGGCACTCATTTTGACCCGCTGGTTGTCGAAGCGTTCCTCGGCGCGGAGGACAGGGTCAGAGAGGTCGCAGAGGAATTTGAAAAGTACAGCAAAGAAAACAAATAATTATATGCAAATAAAGGGGATACAATAATGAAAAAGCAGAATGTATTAAAAACGGTTATAGACAAATACACAAACACAAGCCTTGTCCTGCGTATTTTATGCGGACTTGTAATAGGCGCTATATTGGGAATATTCCTTCCGAACATAGGCTGGATAGGTATACTCGGAGATTTGTTTGTCGGTTCACTTAAAGCAATTGCGCCGCTGCTTGTAGCAGTGCTTGTAATATCGTCACTGTCGCAGGGCAACGCTAAACTTGACAGGCGTTTCGGACTAATATTATTTTTGTATATAATAAGTACCTTCCTTGCCGCGGTTGTCGCGGTAGTCGGAAGCTTTCTCTTCCCCCAGACGCTCACGCTTGCCGAAACGGCTACCGCGGAGACAATTCCGACGGGTATAGGCGAGGTGCTGAAAAATCTTCTCACAAGTATGATTGCAAACCCGTTCGGCTCGCTTGTTGAGGGTAGATACATCGGTATTCTTTTCTGGGCGGTTGTTTTGGGACTTGCCTTGAAGAAGCTCGCGTCCGACGGTACAAAGCAGATGTTTACCGATATTTCAAATGCTGTTTCACACGCGGTACGATGGATAATAAACCTCGCGCCGTTCGGTATTTTGGGACTTGTGTATTCAAGCGTTTCATCAAACGGTCTTGCGATTTTCACCAACTACGGCAAACTTCTTGCGCTCTTGGTGGGATGTATGCTCACGGTTGCGCTCGTAGTAGACCCGCTTATTGCAGGTATTGCAATGAGAAGAAACCCGTATCCGCTTGTATTCCGCTGCCTCAAGGAATCGGGACTTACCGCGTTCTTTACGAGAAGCTCGGCGGCGAATATTCCTATAAATATGCAGCTTTGCGAAAGATTGGGACTTGACAAGGATATGTATTCCGTTTCAATCCCCCTTGGCGCGACGATAAATATGGACGGCGCTGCTGTCACGATTACGGTTATGACGCTTGCCGCGGCGCACACAATGGGCGTAAAGGTCGATATTTTTTCCGCGCTTGTGCTGTCGTTTTTGGCAACGCTCGGCGCGTGCGGCGCTTCGGGTGTCGCGGGCGGTTCGCTTTTACTTATACCTATGGCGTGCTCGATGTTTGGTATTTCGCAGGATGTGTCAATGCAGGTTGTTGGTATTGGCTTTATTATAGGCGTTGTACAGGACAGCGTGGAAACCGCGCTTAACTCCGCAGGTGACGTTATGTTCGCCGCAACGGCTGAATATACCCGGTGGATTAAAGAAGGCAGAAAGCTGCCTGAGTTTATGCAGACAAAAAAGGAAAAGAAGATTTCCAAATAAAAAATTCTGAGTGAGCTTGCTGAGGCGGGCTCATTTTTTTTGCAGTCCGTTTTAAGGTACTGTATTCAATATCAGATGAAAAAGATGTTGCAATTATAAATCTCAATGCTTATAATTAGATTAAAACAAGGACAAAAGGTATATGGAATAATATGTCTTAATAACCCCAATAAAAGCCTTATAGACAAGGTCAGGAACGACCCGAGAGTGATGCTGTATGAGTATAGTATTTCTTATACGAGAATAAACTGACCATTATTGTTTAATCTGAAAATTTGTAAAGTGGACAACACCTCGTAAATAAATATAATATGAGGTGATGAAAGTGAAAGCGAGAGCGGCGATTTATACGAGGCTGTCAAAGGAAGATTTTGACAAGGGAGAAAACGTAAG
>JAFQYK010000522.1 GCA_017406485.1 Clostridia bacterium | reverse complement strand
TGGACAGGCTTGTTGAGGGCGGAAATACCGTTGTTGTGATTGAGCATAACCTTGACGTTATAAAAACAGCCGATTACATCATTGATATGGGGCCGGAGGGCGGCGACAACGGCGGAACAGTCGTTGCATCAGGCACGCCGGAGGAAGTCGCGAAGGTAAAAAAATCCTACACGGGACAATATTTGAAAAAAATGTTAAAAGAAAATTAAACAGCAGCCTTATAGCTGCCATGAGGAAAATTTTCTGATGAAAATTCCTCTTGACAAACCGAAAAATCGGTGTTAGAATATCATAAAGCGATGATGAAGACAGTAGCTTTAAGCAAAAGTCACAAGAGAGAGAACGTCGTGGCTGTAAGCGTTCTTTGACCGGCTTAGAGTGAATACCACTTCGGAGCAGTACACGGAACGGCGTTGCTTATTATGTGTACCGTATGTCTGCGAAAAAGACTTAAATGAGTGACAATCCAAATGGGTTGTAATTAGGGTGGAACCGTGCAATTTATGCACCCCTAAAGTGACAAAACACTTTAGGGGTGTTTTTGATTTTGTAAAAAAATATTTCAATAAAGAGAGGTTTTTAACAATGGAAATGAACGAACTTCAAACGCTGAGACATTCAGCATCACACGTACTTGCACAGGCTGTAAAAAGACTTTTCCCCGAAACAAAGCTGGCAATAGGTCCTGCTATTGACACGGGTTTTTACTATGACTTTGACACAGAGCACGCTTTTACGCGCGAGGATTTGGACGCTTTGGAAGCGGAAATGAAGAAGATTGCAAAGGAAAACCTCAAAATAGAGCGTTTTGAGTTGCCGCGCGACGAGGCGTTGGAGCTTATGAAGGATGAGCCTTATAAAATAGAGCTTATAAACGACCTTCCCGAAGGCGAAACAATCTCATTCTACAAGCAGGGCGACTTCACCGACCTTTGCGCAGGGCCGCACGTAAACTATACGAGCAAGGTAAAGGCGTTTAAGCTGCTTAGCGCAACAGGCGCATACTGGCGCGGTGATGAAAAGAACAAGATGCTGCAGAGAATTTACGGTACTGCGTTTAAGTCAAAGGACGAATTAGCCGCGCACCTTGAGCAGCTTGAAGAAGCAAAGAAGCGCGACCACAACAAACTTGGACGCGACCTTGAACTCTTTACAACCGTTGACTATATCGGCCAGGGCTTGCCTATTTTGCTGCCGAAGGGCGCGAGAATTATCCAGACGCTTCAGCGCTGGGTTGAGGACGAGGAGCAAAAGCGCGGCTGGCAGCTTACAAAGACGCCGTTTATGGCAAAGAGCGACCTTTATAAGATTTCAGGTCACTGGGATCATTATAAGGATGGTATGTTTGTACTTGGTGACGAGGAAAAGGACAAGGAGGTTTATGCGCTCCGTCCTATGACCTGCCCGTTCCAGTATCAGGTATTCTTAAACCGCGGACGAAGCTACCGTGATTTACCTATGAGATTAAACGAAACGTCAACTCTTTTCAGAAACGAAGCGTCGGGCGAAATGCACGGACTTATCCGTGTTCGTCAGTTCACGATTTCCGAGGGACATTTGATGTGTACGCCGGAGCAGCTTGAGGGTGAATTTAAGCACTGCTTAGAGCTTGCAAACTATATGCTCGAAACCCTGGGACTTCGTGAGGACGTATCATACCGTTTCTCACAGTGGGATCCCGACAACCGCGAGAAATACACGGGTACAGACGAGCAATGGGCAGAGGCTCAGGGGATGATGGAGAAGATATTAAACGACCTCGGTGTTGAGTATAAGATAGGTATAGGCGAGGCTGCATTCTACGGTCCGAAACTTGACATTCAGATTAAGAATGTTCACGGCAAGGAGGATACGCTGATTACTATTCAGATAGACCCGATGATTGCGGAAAAGTTCGGTATGGAGTATACCGACAAGGACGGCACAAAGAAAAATCCGTATATAATCCACAGAACGAGTATCGGCTGCTACGAGAGAACACTCGCGTTGCTTATCGAGAAGTATGCCGGCGCGTTCCCGACGTGGCTCGCGCCTGTACAGGTTAAACTTTTGCCGATAGCGGACAGACACCTTGACTTTGTATACGAGGTTAAGAAAAAATTGGAGGAAGCCGGTATCTGGCGCATTGAGGTTGACGACAGAAGCGAAAAGCTCGGCTACAAGCTCCGCGAGGCACAGCTTGAAAAAGTACCTTATATGCTTGTAATAGGTGACAAGGACGTTGAAGCAGGAACTGTTTCGGTACGTTCAAGAAAAGAGGGCGACAAGGGCGCTATGAATGTGGACGAATTTATAAAGCAGATTAAGGAAGAAATAGACAACAAGGTAAGATAAGTAACAAAAATCACACCCCGGCATATTATAACCTATATGTCGGGGGTGATTTCAATGAGAGTCGGTTTATATAAGAGAAGAAAACATCCGGGCGTTATTTGTGCAGTGTTGTTTTCTGTTCTTTTATTTATGGGAATTGCTATTCTGATAATGGTCAAAATGCGTCCTGTTTTTCTTGATTATGCTGAGAAATATTCTGAAAATATGGCTAATAATCTCGTAAATGATGCAATAGCAGAGGTTTACTCCGATAACAGATACAACGGTTTATCTGAAACAAAAGGCGGAAATATAAAGACCGTTGAAACCGACACATCTAAAATCAACCGCTTAAAATCTGAATTAAATCAGAAAATTCAAAACAGTATAAATGATGTAGAAACTATTTATATCCCAATAGGCAGCGTGACCGGCGTTTATTTTCTATCCGGCAGCGGCTTCAAGGTTCCTGTTAAGGTGTGTCCGGTGGGTGTTGTCAGCACAGAGCTACGTGACGAATTTACGAGCGCCGGAATAAATCAGGTTTACCACAAGATTTACCTTGACGTCAGCATAGAAATGTCGTATATGGGAATTATGATAGCAGATACAAGAACCGTAAAAACAACGGCGCTTGTAAGCGAAACGGTTATAGTTGGAGATACTCCGCAATACTACGGCTCAAGCGGCGAAATTGCCGTACAATAAGAGGTATAGTGTGAAAGAACGAAGTTCTTTCGCATCCTATTTGTCCTTGAACGAAGTGAAAGGATGGCTGATTAAAATGAAAGATATACAAAAACGTATTGAAGAATTAACTGAACAATTAAATTATCACAACTATAAATACTATGTCGAGGACTCGCCGGAAATATCGGACTTCGAGTTTGACGCAATGCTCACAGAGCTTGAAAAGCTCGAAGAAGAGCACCCCGAATATAAAAAAGCAAACTCCCCGACAATGCGCGTCGGCGGCGAAGCGCAAACGAGCTTTTCACCCGTCCGCCACGAAGTACCTATGCTAAGCCAGCAAAAGGCGTTTTCAAAGGAGGAAATACTTGATTTCGACAGACGTGTTAAGGCTGTTGTACCCGATGCAAAATATGTTGTAGAGCAGAAAATAGATGGTCTATCCGTATCGCTTGAATACACCGACGGCGAGTTCACGCGCGGTTCTACGCGTGGTGACGGTGTGACAGGCGAGGACGTAACCGAAAACCTTAAAACAATCCGCACTATACCATTAAAACTAAAGGACAATATACCGTTTCTCGAAGTGCGCGGCGAGGTGTTTATGTCGCGCGCAAGTTTTGAGAAGATAAACGCCGAGCTTGAAGAAACGGAGCAGCCGCTTTTTGCCAATCCGCGCAACGCCGCTGCAGGCTCGCTCCGTCAGCTTGACCCGAAGATTGCGGCAAAGAGAAGCCTTGATATATTTGTATTCAACATTCAGCAGATACAGGGCGTAGAGATACACTCCCATACGGAAGGGTTGCAATTTTTAAAAGAGCAGGGCTTTAAGACAATTCTCGACAAAAACGAATATTCAAGCATAGAGGATGCTTTTGACCGAATAATGGAAATCGGCGAGGAGAGGGGAGAGCTGTATTTTGACATAGACGGTGCGGTTGTAAAGGTAAACGACCTTGCGTCAAGAGCAAGGCTCGGCGACACTGCTAAATTTCCGCGCTGGTCAATCGCGTATAAGTACCCTGCCGAGAAGCAGACAACAAAGATACTCGATATTAAAGTGCAGGTCGGCAGAACGGGCGTTATAACGCCGCTTGCCATACTTGATACCGTCCATATAGCAGGCTCGAATGTGTCACGCGCCACGCTCCACAACCTCGACTATATACGCGAAAAGGATATTCGGATCGGTGACACGGTTGTAATTGAAAAAGCCGGTGATATTATCCCTGCTGTTGTTGAGGTCGTGACTGATGAACGTACCGGTGATGAGATAGAGTTTAATATGCCGTCCCATTGTCCCGAATGCGGCGCGCTTGTGGTGCGTGAGGAGGGCGAGGCTGCATACAGATGTACCGGCATTAACTGTCCGGCGCAGCGTATGAGGAACATAATTCACTTTGTTTCGCGCGGCGCTATGGATATAGACGGCTTGGGACCGTCAATAATTGAGCAAATGCTTGACCGCAAGCTGATTGAAACGGCGGCTGATTTGTACTATTTGAACCCTGCTGATATAGCGGATATGGACAAGCTCGGCGAAAAATCGGCGCAGAACCTTATAAATGCGCTTGAAAAATCAAAAACAAATCCGCTTTACCGCCTTATAAATGCGTTCGGTATCCGCCATATTGGTGAAAAGGCGGCGAAGATACTGTCAGCCAAGTACAAAACGCTGGACGCACTGCGCGAAGCAACGCCGCTTGAGCTTACTGTAATACCAGATATTGGCGAAAAAATGGCATTATCGGTGGTTGAGTTCTTTGAACAGGAACAGAATAAAGCATTTATAAAACGTCTTGAGGACGCTGGCGTAAACTGCGTTGATGATACGGAAAACAGCATAAAGGACACCCGTTTCGAGGGCAAAACCTTTGTTTTGACCGGCACTCTTGAAAATTACAAACGCAGTGAAGCCGGCGCGATAATTGAAAGCTACGGCGGTAAAACATCTTCGAGTGTGTCAAAGAAAACCGACTACGTATTAGCCGGCACAGAAGCCGGAAGCAAGCTTGACAAAGCGAATGCTTTGGGTGTAACGGTTATAAGCGAAGCCAAGTTTGAGGAGATGATAAAATGATTGAAGAAAAAGCGTTTGAGATGAAGGATGAGCTTATATCAATAAGACGCGCGTTGCACAAAATTCCCGAAACGGAGTTTGAGGAATTTAAAACGGCGGAATATATCAGAAGCAAGCTCACGGAATACGGCATACCCTACGAGGCGGTATGCGGCACAGGTACAGTTGTAACCATAAACGGTAAAAATACAGGTAAAACGGTGCTTTTGCGCGCCGATATAGACGGGTTGCCGATTAAGGACGAGAGTGATTTTGAGGTGAAATCCGAACGTGTGGGATATATGCACGCCTGCGGACACGACATACACGCCACCTGTCTTTTGGGGACAGTAAAACTTTTGAATGAGATAAAGGGGACACTAAACGGCAATGTAAAGTGTGTGTTCCAGCCGGCGGAGGAGGGGAGCGGCGGAGCGTTGCCGATGATCAACGAGGGGGTTATGGAAAATCCCCGTGTTGACGGCGCATTCGGACTTCACGTTGAACCGCTTGAAAAGACAGGTAATATCCAAATCAAGGACGGTTCGATTATGGCTTCGCCCGACGATTTTAAAATTACGATCCAAGGCACGGGCGGACACGGCGCATATCCCGAAAAGAGCGTAAATCCGCTGACGGTCGCGGCGAGAATCCTCGAACGGTGCCACGCGATACCAAAAAAATATGATCTGCCCTGCGTTGTCACCGTATGCGAGATACATGGCGGAACGGCGAGAAACATAATTCCCGCCTCGGTCATAATGACGGGTACCGCGCGTTCCTTAGACAGCGATACGCGCGCGAAGCTCAATTCCCTCATCAGAGAAATTGCTCAAACGACGGCTGAGGAATACGGCGCGGCGGCGGAGCTTGATTTCAGCCTGCTTTTTCCGCCTGTCGTGAATGATGCCGGTATGAATGCGATTGTGAGAAAGGGCGCGGAAAAGCTTAGCTGCGTCAAGAAAATAATAACACTTGAGAAGCCGAGTATGATCGGGGATGATTTCGCGTATTTTGCGAAGCTTGTACCGTCGGCATACTTTAGATTGGGTGTCGGAAACGCAGATATGGACGCTGTTTATCCGCTGCATAGTCCGAAATTCAAAGCCGATGAGAACGCACTGCCGATTGGAGTATCTGTTTTAGTGCAAACAGCAGTGGATTTTTTGGATACTTTTAAGGGGTGAGTTTACCATAATAATATTATGTAAACCAAGCGGATGAAAATTGGAAATATTTGTATGAAACGTATTATAATTGTAGATTGCAGGGCAGATGAAGAAACAATTAAATCACTGAAAAAAGCCGGCTATACGGTTATTCCGACAATGATACTTGGCTGCGTGTATGACGCTATTGCTTCGCACGCAGATATTCAGATGCATTATCTCGGCAATAACCGTTTTGTTTGCGCACCGGAAGCATTTGAACATTATAAAAAGTTTTTGCCGGACAGTTTTACGCTTATAAAAGGCTCAAAGTCACTTGCCGCAAAATATCCGGCTGACATACCGTACAATGCGGCTGCTGTCGGTAAAACGCTTATATGCAACTCTTGTTCTACGGCGATAGAAATTCTCCGAGAGTATAGTTGTAAGGGTCGGCACATTCTGAACGTCGCACAGGGATATGCAAAATGCTCAACCTGCGTGGTGAGTGACAAAGCTATCATCACTGCAGATACAAGCATAGCGAAAGCAGCAACGGATAATGGTATAGATGTGCTGAAAATAACCGAAGGACATATCGATCTTAAAAATATGAACTACGGATTTATAGGCGGAGCATCAGGACTTATAGAAAAGAACGTAATAGCGTTCAACGGAGAGCTTGGCGCACATCCGGACGGAGATAAAATAAAACAATTCTGCAATAACCACGATGTGGAAATTACAGAACTCAAAACCGGTATTTTATGCGATGTAGGCACATTTATATCAAATATAGACTTTTAAGTCAAAAATATGCATCCAAGTATAATAAAGAGCGATTTATATGACTTGGATTTGTATTAGCTTTTCTCCCTATTGATATGATATACCTTTATAAGATAAAAAGAATCAAGCTTTTTTGCTTGATCCTTTTTATGTTATCTTAAATTTAATAATTGCTACTCTTTATTTAGTCGATGTTTCTGCTAACGGCAAGCATTGTCAGATCATCAAACTGCGGAGCGTCGCCAACAAACTCATCCAATTCCCGCTTCATATTTTCGAGCAGCTCCCTTGGCGAAGCCTCCGGCTCTTTGTTAAGTGCTGCGCACATTCTCTCTGTGCCGAAAATCTCCTCGTTGGAATTTGTAGCCTCCGCCACGCCATCGGTGTATAGAAATAATGTGCCGCCCTTTTCGAGCGTAAATTCATACTCACGATACTTCGCTCCGTCAAAACCACCTACAGCAAAGCCGTGTTTGTCCTTGAAAAGTTCAAATTCGCCGTTTGCTTTTTTGAGGAATGGATATTCGTGTCCCGCGCTGGCTGCTGTTACCTTCCCCGTCGATATTTCAAGAACTCCAAACCATATAGTTACAAACATTTCTTCTTCATTGTTTTTGCATATCTGGGTATTGGTTTGCTCTAAGACTTTTCCGGGGCTTCCTCCTAACATTGCAAAGTTATTCACCAGTATCTTGGATAACATCATAAACATCGCAGCCGGAATTCCCTTTCCGGAAACGTCAGCCATAACAAGTCCCAGGTGATTGTCGTCAATCAGAAAATAGTCGTAAAAGTCTCCGCCAACTTCCTTTGCCGGTTTCATTGATGCGAAAATGTCAAACTCCGTGCGTTCCGGAAATGCAGGGAAAATGTTCGGCAGCGTATTTGCCTGTATCCTTGTCGCAAGTTCCAGTTCTGCGTCAATGCGTTCTCTTTCCGATGTAACAGCCTTCAGATGAGTCATATAAGATGCTACACCGTTAGCCAGACTCTTTACGTTATCCGCAAGCAAACTTAGCTCGCCGCTTGATTTTATGTTTGTATCTTCGTATATAAGCTCTTCCGGTTCAACATTACTTTGCATTTTTTTTACAAAGGAATCGCTGCTTGCCGCTATCCTGATAATAGGTATCAGTAAATCACGACGAATATTGAACATATATATAAAAACGATCAAAGCGGTAAGGATAGCTGCTATAAGTATAACTGTTTGTACATAACGCCGTAAACCTATGTTTATCCTGTTAATATCTATCTCAACACAAATCAGGCCGACTGCATTATCATTACTGTCATATATAACACGATATCCGTTTAACATATATCCATACTCATCCGAGTACCCTTCCAACGTTCCGTTTTGGCGT
>JAFQYK010000521.1 GCA_017406485.1 Clostridia bacterium | reverse complement strand
TTTATCTTAATGTACTTTTGTACGGACAAAAGTACCAAAAACCGTTGGAAAGGGCGCATACGCCCCTTTCCAAACCTATCCCCGTAAGGGTTATCTGACGCACGATGGCAGTCCCCACTTGGACTTTACTTTGCTGCACGCGGGGAAACCGGTAGCCGGAAGGTTAGTGAGCTAAGCTACAATTTACCAACCAAACAACTTGAAAGGAACCATTATGGCAAGAAAGAAAAAGACAGAGGAAGAAGAAATTATATACGCTCCGATAGACGAGCAGCCGATTACGGACACGCTGAGGGAAAACTATATGCCCTACGCTATGTCGGTTATTGTTTCGCGAGCTATCCCGGAAATTGACGGTTTTAAGCCTGCGCACAGAAAGCTCCTTTATACTATGTTCAAGATGGGGCTGTTAGGCGGCAAGCTGACAAAGTCTGCTAACGTTGTCGGACAGACGATGAAGCTAAACCCCCACGGCGACGCGACCATATACGAAACAATGGTACGTCTTACGCGCGGACACGAGGCGCTCTTGCACCCGCTTGTTGAATCGCAGGGTAACTTCGGTAAGCAATTCTCGCGCGATATGGCGTACGCCGCGCCGCGTTATACCGAGGTACGTTTGGAGCCTATCTGTAATGAGGTATTTGGTGACATAAACAAGAACACCGTACAGTTTGTTGACAGCTATGACGGTGAAATGCAGGAGCCTACGCTGCTGCCTGTTGCGTTCCCGAATATACTTGTAAACCCCAATCAGGGTATCGCAGTTGGTATGGCGAGCAATATCTGCTCGTTCAATCTAAAAGAGGTATGTGACGCAACGGTTGCGCTTCTCAAAAATGAAAAGACGGACGTTATGAAGTATATGCCCGCGCCGGACTTTTCAATGGGCGCGGATATAATCTACAACGAGGACGAAATGCGCGCAATATACGACACAGGCCGCGGCAGCTTTAAAATGCGCGCAAAGTATGAGTTCGACAAGAAGAACAACTGTATTGAGATAACCGAAATCCCCTACACCACCACGTCCGAAGCGATTATCGGAAAGCTGATGGAGCTTGTTAAGGCTAATAAGCTAAAGGAAATCAGCGACGCGCGCGATGAAACGGGTTTACAGGGCTTTAAGATAACGCTTGATTTAAAGCGCGGCACAGACCCCGACCAGCTTATGACAAAGCTGTACAAGCTGACACCGCTGGAGGACAGCTATAGCTGTAACTTCAATGTGCTTATAAAGACGCGCCCGATGGTTTTGGGTGTACGTGAGATACTTCTTGAATGGATAAAGTTCCGTATGGAGTGCGTCAAGAACGGCATAAAGTACGACATTGACAAAAAGAGCGAAAGACTGCACCTGTTAACGGGTCTGAAAAAGATTTTGCTTGATATTGACAAGGCAATCTCGATTATCCGCCATACCGAGCTTGAAGCGGACGTTGTGCCGAACCTTATGGACGGCTTCGGCATTGATCGTGTGCAGGCGGAATATGTTGCGGAGATAAAGCTGCGTAATCTGAACCGCGAGTATATCTTAAACCGCACCTCAGATATTGAGAAGCTGATGGAGGATCTGGAGGAGCTAAACCGTATTTTGGGCGACGATAAGGAGGTCAAAAAGCTAATCGCAGACCAGCTCAAAAAGATTGCCAAAAAGTACGGCGAGGAAAGAAAAACGACGCTTATTACGAGTGATGAAATCGTTGAATATAAGGAAACGGAAGAAATTGACGATTACGCCCTTACCATATTCTTCACACGTGAGAACTATCTGAAGAAGATAAGCGCAATCTCACTCCGCTCCAGCACTACCGAGCATAAGCTGAAAGAAAACGACGAGATTTTGCAGACAATTGAAACGACCAACAAAACCGAGCTTATATTCTTCTCGGA
Organism: Clostridia bacterium; assembly: GCA_017406485.1. Lineage (GTDB taxonomy): Bacteria > Bacillota > Clostridia > UBA1381 > UBA1381 > Hominilimicola. Next base: position 2,631 of record JAFQYK010000521.1, on the reverse strand, counting down.
CAAGTGCAACGCGTACAAGATGAAAACGTACGATATGCCGGATGCGAAGGTCAGCACAATGGGCGAATATCTGCCGGGGCTTCTGGGGCTTGACGAAGGCGAGAAAATATTATATGTTGTGGTCACATCAGACTATAAGGGTAATATGCTATTTACATTTGAAAACGGTAAAATGGCAAAGGTTGAGCTTAAAAACTACGAAACAAAAACAAACCGTAAGAAGCTCATAGGCGCGTACGGAAGTAAGTCACCGATAGTTGATATACGCTTCCTTGCTGAGGATATTGACGTTATCGTTATGTCCGACAACAACCGCGTATTATGTCTTAACACCGAAAAAATACCGCTTAAAGCAACAAAGAGTACACAGGGTGTTCAGGCAATGACGCTCCGCAAAAAGGGCGCCGTTGTAAACAGAGTTTTGGCGGCTGATGAGTTTGACGTTGAGAACAGGGAAAAGTACAGAACAAAGAATATACCGGCAGCAGGCGGTATTTTGAAGAAAGAGGATACACAAATCAGTTTGATATAAAGAGATTAGAATAGAAATTCTGAAAGGAAGTGTCAGTGTGAACATTACCGATGAACAGAAAGCAAAACTGCAGCGCCGGTTTGAAAAGGAGGCTGCGGACATATACAAGCCGTTTTCTAAGGACTTATTTAAGGAGTATGAGGTTAAAAGAGGCCTGAGAAATGATGACGGAACAGGCGTTATGGCCGGACTTACGTCTGTCGGTTCGGTTATAGGTTACGAGATGATTGATGGAAAGAAGGTGCCTATTGAGGGACATCTCCGCTACCGCGGCTATGACCTTGCTGACCTTGTCAGGAACGCGGAGAAGGAGCAGCGGTTTGGTTATGAGGAGGTTGCGTATCTGCTTCTCTTCGGCGAGCTTCCCAATAAGGAGACGCTGGCGGATTTCTCGCACCTTTTGGGTATTATGCGTCCGCTTCCGGAGGGCTTTACAGAGGATATGATTTTAAAGGCGCCAAGCTCGAATATTATGAATAAGATTGCGCGCGCGGTGCTTGCTTCTTATTCGTATGACTCAAACCCCGACGATATTTCGGTCGGTAATATTTTAAGGCAGTCTATTGAGCTTATAGCACGCTTCCCCGTTATGGCGGCGTACGGCTATCAGGCAAAGAGCCACTACCACGACGGCAACAGCCTTTATCTGCACACACCGCAGAAGGACTTATCCACTGCCGAAAACTTCCTTTATATGCTCCGCCCCGACAACAAGTTCACAAAAGAAGAAGCGGAAATGCTTGATGTACTGCTTATGGTACACGCCGAGCACGGCGGAGGTAACAACAGCGCGTTTACCACGCGTGTTGTTTCGTCCTCAGATACCGACACATATAGCGCTATCGCGGCTGCAGTAGGTTCCCTTAAGGGTCCGAAGCACGGCGGCGCGAATGCAAAGGTTATCGGTATGATGGAGGAAATTAAGGCGAACGTCAGGGACTGGGCGGATGACGAGGAGCTAAGCGCGTACCTTACCAAAATTTTAAAGCGCGAGGCGTATGACGGCTCAGGTCTTATTTACGGTATGGGACACGCGATTTATACATACTCTGACCCGCGTTGTGTACTGCTTAAAGAAAAGGCTGAGGGACTTGTCAAGCTAAATCCCGAATATGAAAAGGAATTTAATCTCTACAAGTCGATTGAGCGTCTTACACCGGAGCTTTTTTCAAGGGTGAGAAACAACAACAAGGTTATGTGCGCGAATGTGGATATGTATTCGGGCTTTGTTTATAAAATGCTCGGCATACCTTCGGAAATGTACACTCCCCTGTTTGCAATCTCGCGAATTGTCGGCTGGAGCGCGCACAGGTTAGAGGAGGTTATAGGCTGCGGCAGAATAATAAGACCCGCCTATAAGTCAATTATCGGCACAAAGGAATATGTAGGCATAAATGACAGATAAAAAGGAGAGCATTATGGAAAAGGTTAATATTCTCGGCGTTAAGGTCGATATGGTAACAATCAGCGAGGCGGCAGACCTTATAATGAAGTTTATGGGTGAGGCTAAGTTTCACTCGGTATTTACGCCCAACTCGGAAATTATAATGCAGGCGTATCGAAATCCGGAATTTGCGGAGCTTTTAAACCGCTCTGATTTACTTACGGCGGACGGTATAGGCGTTGTACACGCTTCAAAGATTTTGAAAAAGCCGATTAAGGAACGCGCAGCGGGCTTTGATATTGCAAAACAGGTTCTGGAAAAAATGAACTACACCGACCATAAGTTATTTTTGTTCGGCGGCAAGCCGGGCGTGGCGGAAAAGGCTGCAGAAAACCTGAAAAAGGAGTATCCTGAGCTTAATATTGCCGGAACGAGAAACGGCTATTTTAAGGAAGAGGACGAACCGGATATCGTTGAGGAAATAAACGCTTCGGGCGCGGATATGCTGTTTGTGTGCCTCGGCGCACCTAAGCAGGAGCAGTGGATTGACCGCAACCGCGACGCGCTTACAAGCGTGCGTGTGGCTATGGGTATAGGCGGCAGCCTTGATGTATTTGCAGGAACAGTGCAGCGCGCGCCGGAGATTTTCTGCAAGACGGGTATGGAATGGTTTTACCGTCTTTGCAAGGAGCCTTGGAGAGCAAAGAGAATGGCC
>JAFQYK010000520.1 GCA_017406485.1 Clostridia bacterium | reverse complement strand
GTGACGCTTGAATTTGTGGATGATGTTTCGGTTACAAGCTCGACTGCAGCAGCGCTTTCCGCAAAGTCGGGCGCGAATATTACGCTCGTTGCTGACGAGGGTGTAAAGGCTTCATTCAGCTCGGCGGCAAAGAAGGCAATTGACGGAAACGGCGACATAGTAATAAACGGCGACGGCGAAATTGAGGCTGTAACGACCTCGCAGAAAAACGCAATAGGCGGCAATACCGTAACAATAAGCGGCAGCGGTACAGTCACCGTAAATTCGCAGAAGCACGGTATAGAGGGCGCGGAGAGCGTTACGATTTCCGACAGCCCGACAATCAATGTAACATCGTATGGCGACGGCATCCGCTCCGACAGTGCGCCTGCTGTTGCCACAGACGGTACAGTCGCGGCAAGCACAACTGTTACCGGCGGAACTGTAACAATAAACGGCGGAACAATCAATATAACCTCAACATCATATATAGAGGAAACGACAGATACAGAAACAAATATCACGACAACTGAAACAAAAACAGGCGACGGAATACAAGCCGACACGCTCCTTGCAATAAACGGCGGCACAATAACAATAGATGCGGCAGGCGAGGCGGTAAAAGCAGGATTTTCACAGCTTGACGTTGCCGACGCAACAGACTATTCAACATACGCAAGCAAGCTTTCAGAATACAACGGCTGCGTTGTTATCACCGGCGGCACATTAAATGCGGCAGCAGACGAGGACGGAATAAAAGCGGCGAAGGATGTAACAATATCAGGTGGAAATGTAACGGTAACAGAGGCGGGAGATGACGGCATACAGGCAGGTGACGTGGTAAGCAGCGTTTCCGGTTCAACCGTCACATTCGGAAAGATAGACGGAACTGTAACTGTAAGCGGCAGCAATACGGTTGTAGATATAAAGAAGGCGGCAGGCGACGGTATATCAGCGACATATAAATACAACCAGGCAGCCGGCGATGTGGACATTGTTTCAACATATGATGGTATACAGGCGGGCAAGGCTTACAGCTCATACGAGATTATGGAAACAAGTGGTTATGATGATGACACCAATATATATGAAACAAACGGAATAGTTGATATTTCGGGCGGTACGCTTGACATATACACATATAATGGCGGCACGACAAGTCCGGGCAGCAGCACGCTTGACAGCTTGGACAGCTGTAAGGGTATAAAGGCAAGAAAGCTGATAAACATTTCAGGCGGTACAATAGGTATTGCCTCAGAAGATGATTGTATCCATTCAGACCATACCGTTAATATCTCCGGCGGTACAATAACCGCAAAGTCAAGCGATGATGGTGTGCATGGAGAATACTATCTCAATATAAGCGGCGGAACTATTGACGTGACCCAGAGCTATGAGGGTATCGAGGCATCAAAAATATATTTAACGGGCGGAGAAACGTATGTTGTATCATCAGATGACGGTGCAAACGGCGCAGGTGATGATCCTTCAACGCTTTCATCGGAAAAAACAGCATATACGCTTATCACCGTAACAGGCTACGAGCCTTCATCAACAGCAACACTCAAAACAGCGAGCAGCTCATCATCAAGCGGTTCATCAAGCGGCTCACAGCGACCCGGACAGGGTGGTCCGAATATGGACCAGGAGGATACGTCAAGCTACGGATATATCGAAGTGTCAGACGGACTCCTGTTTATACAGGCCGAGGGTGACGGCTTTGACTCTAACGGCAGCGCGCTTATATCGGGAGGTATGGTGCTTGTAAACGGCCCGACCAGTGGCGGCAACGGTGTTTTTGATACAGGCGACTCAAATTCTGATACGATTGTTATCACAGGAGGCACAGTAATCGGTGCAGGAACAAGTGATATGGCGGTAACACCGACATCAAGCACCGGCTCACAGGCGTATGTTGTCACAACGCTATCATCAAATCAGAACGCCGGCAAGGGTATACAGGTTACAAACGGCAGCAACGAGATTATCACGTACATACCTTCAAAAGCCTACAAGTGGATACTTGTTTCCACACCGTCTATATCAAGCGGAACAAGCTACACCGTCAAATACGGCGGTAACGTTTCGGGCGGCACATGGGCGGAAAACTATAACGAGACGTACGGCATAAAGACAGGCGCAACCTTCTCGGGCGGCTCCTCGTCATCCGTAACGGCTGTAACAGGCGGAAGCTCTTCACAGGGCGGCTCACAGCCGGGCAGATCATAAAAAGCATACGAGTTCATTCATAATACATTCCTTCTGAAGGAACTGTCTGTTTATGGAAACAGGCAGTTCTTTTTTTATCAAGATTTAAATAATAAAAGAAAACAGCCACGAGGAACAAACCATCGTGGCTGTTAACATTCTCGGTATAAGTGAAAAGTATAGAAATAATTATTGACATATGACAATAATAGTGCTATACTGATTGTAGTTTTTAGCATATGCCAGAAAGGATTTAATCATGCCGAGACCAAAAAGATGCAGAAGAATATGCGGTTATCCTTCCTTTTGGAGCTTCTCACCGGAAGGGGAGCACAAAGCGGAAACCATCGCTCTTACGCTTGATGAATATGAAACTATCCGCTTGATTGATTATAAGAAAATGACGCAGGAGGAATGCGCGTCTGAGATGGGCGTTTCCAGAGCGACAATAACGAGCATATATGAGAGTGTGCGCCATAAAATAGCGGACGCAATGGTAAACGGAAAACGCATACGCATCACAGGAGGTTCTTATCGGATTGACACTATTCCGGCATCTGCTCAAATAAATGAAAAAGGAGAAAATATAATGAGAATAGCAGTAACCTATGAACAGGAAATGGTAGGACAGCATTTCGGAAGGACAGAACAGTTTAAAATTTACGATGTTGAAAACGGGGAAATCGTTTCTGAGAAGGTAATAGACACTAATGGTACCGGACATGGCGCGCTCGCAGGCTTTCTCCGAGCGGCAGAGGTTGAGACGCTGATTTGCGGCGGTATCGGTATGGGAGCAAGAAACGCATTAGAGGAAGTCGGAATTAAGCTGTTTCCGGGCGTAAGCGGCAACG
>JAFQYK010000519.1 GCA_017406485.1 Clostridia bacterium | reverse complement strand
AAGTGCAGACTTTCAGCAAACGAAATGTAATTATAATAACTCTAATAATACTGATTTTAGTAATATCAATCCTATCAATCAAGATATATCCGAAATAAAGGATAGATGGATTGAGGAAAAGCAAAAGACTGTTTCAGAAATCAAGCAGCAGATTAACTATGACGCACTTGTTAATTCCTATGACGCAGGCGTTGTAGATAACATAGTCGGTATTATGACGGAGGTTATGCTGTCTGATAATGACCGTAAATTTAAGATACGGAATACACTTGTGTCGATTGCGGTCATCACTACATCACAGACCTCACACCCATTGTTGCACATCAGTATGAAGCAACGGTTACAGAGCCGCATTGTACGACAAAGGGCTTTACCACATATACTTGCGCTGTATGCGGAGATACCTATGTATCGGATTACACGGACGCAACAGGTCACGAATGGGACGAGGGACGCACCGTTACCAATTCAACCTGTGACAGCGAGGGCGTAATTGAATATAACTGCTTACACTGTGATGAAAAAATGATAAAGGCTACCTCCCCAAACGGTCATACGGCAGGCGCAAGTGCGACTTGCACAGAGCCGCAGACTTGCACAGAATGTGGCGCGATTTTAGAGATGCCGACAGGACACCATTATCATACAACAGTATTTGAGCCGACTTGTACGATGCTCGGTTACACTGTATATGAATGTGATGATTGCGACCATTCATATATAGCCGATTATGTTGAAAAGAAAGACCACGATTACAAGGCTACAATAACCGCGCCGACTTGTACGGCTATGGGATATACGACATATACTTGTAAGGATTGCGGAGATACATATATTTCTGATTACACCGACAAGCCCCCTCATAATTATAAACCCGTTATAGTAGCACCCACTTGTGAGGAAATGGGATATACCACATACACTTGTGACGATTGCGAAGATACTTATGTATCAGACTACACGGACGCGCTCGGTCATAAGCCTTCCGATTGGATAATTGACACACCCGCTACAATCGAACACAGCGGAGAGAAGCATATCGAATGTGAGCGTTGCGGCGAGGTTTTAACTACAGTAACACTTCCGCAGCTTGTGGCACAGGATAACAGTGACGAGGACGGTAAATCAACCGTAGGCGATTACTTCATTATCCTTACCGACAAGGACGGAAAGCCTATCTTTGACAGTGAGATTGCTATTGATACGGCTGATAATATCACTATCAGACTTCCCGAAGGCAGACTTTTGGACTATGCTGACAGAACAACAATATCCGTTTTCCGTACAGATACGAAGGACGCAGTAAGCGGCTTAAATATCTTTATTGCCGATAAGAATAACAATGCCGCAACAGGCACAACAGACAATAACGGACAGCTTACCGTACCGAACAATCAGAGCAGCACAGGCGACAATAACGGCACAATCGGCGGTAACGAGGGCAACGGAGAAACAGAAAAGCCGTTTACCTATGTTGTAACCGTGACCGACAAGAATGACATTATTCCGAATTGCACCGTATATATCGGAGAGGATAACGATATTGTAGTAAAACTCCCCGACGGTACAGTTATGGACGCTACAAACAGAATTACCGTAACCGTAAATGACGCAGAGGGCAACGCGCAGCCGAATGTCAATGTAATTGTTATAGGCGACAATGACTATATCGAAAAGGGCGCGACCAATGCAAACGGTCAGATAACCGTACCTACCCAAAATCAAGCCTACACTAACAAGAAAGGCATAGCAAATGTTGACGGATATATTGTAACTGTCGTTAATGAAACAGAGCCGATATATAACGCGCTTGTAACCGTGACAGATGATGAAATCCTTGTGAGCCTTCCCGACGGTAAAAAGATTGATTACCACAACAGAACAACGGTAACGGTCAAGACCTCAGACGGACAGCCTGTT
>JAFQYK010000518.1 GCA_017406485.1 Clostridia bacterium | reverse complement strand
CCTGTTCCCCATCTATAAGCGCCGCCGGTTCTGTTCCATTGGCCCAACCAATTACCGGTACCAAGCGCGGTAGTTTTAATATATCCTTCGGGGATTGTCAGGGTACCGTTGTATACCTCGGTCATATTATAGTTATTTGTGATATACTGAGCAGTCACGGCGACATTCTTTACGGTACCGCCGTTTATCACGCCGAACAGGCCGAGATTGGCGGTTGAGTTTGTATTGATTTTCAAGCCGGAAATGGTATGACCGTCACCGTCAAATGTACCGGTATAGCCGCTCGACGCCGCGATGGGCGTCCAGTTGCCGTCGCCGCTCATATCTATATTACTCATAAGCATTGCGCAGGCGCCGTAGTTACCGGAATTTACGTGATTACGGAACCAGGCAAGATCTGAGTAATTGTATAACAGATACGGGTCAGCCACCGTTCCGCTTCCGGCGGCAAGAACTACAACAGAGAAAGATGACAGTATAGAAGCCACCAAACACAGCGCAGTTATAATGCTAAGTATTCTTTTCCTCATAATGCCCATCTCCTTATCTTTTTAGCCTTTAAGCTATTGGTCTATTCCTTTTACTATATTAGCCGAGCCATTCTCCAAAAAATCGGAGTATGACTGGATAATCATCTTTTTATTGTAGTTCTTCATAACATACGTCATATCGCGAACCTCTACCGCGCCGTTGTTATCAACGTCGGCTCTGTTAAATATAGCAGAGCTTACATTGCTTCTGAGGCCGCTCTTTATATTCGCGGCATCCTTAAGCGAAATCGTTGTGCCGGTTTCAGTCGAGCCGATATACGTAACGATTGACTTTCCGTTGCCAAAGGCAGTGCTTGTATTCGGGTCAAAATCATAGTCCTTAATCATATATGTAACATAGCCGGGCTTCGTTACATAGACATTCCATCTGCCCGCAGGTAAATCTACTGTAAATGCGGCGTCCTTTCTCTTAGCCGTTGTGGTGGCAACGTATTTTGCCGCCTTGGGGCTTTCCTTACCGCTTGAGTCCACGCGGACAAACGTCAGTGTTGCGCCCGTCTTGGGGTTGGCTAACGTAACAGACGCATTCTGGCTCAGATCCACCGTACCGCTCAGCGCATACGATTTTTCAACGAATTCAGCGCCTATGGCTATGTTTGTTCTGATACTGTCGTATCTGTATGTATTATTCTTTTGAAGCGTGTTGAATTCGTATACTTCACCGTGTTCCAAGTCGGAGAAGGGTGAAATTTTCACATCCTTTACCATCCAGCTATCCGCATCAGATGTCGTAAGTTCGAATTCAATACTATCATACATTCTGACGGACTTAACGCCTACCGGAGTAATATATCCAACACCGCTTGCAACATATGATTTAACGAATAGGTTCGGTGATGTTTCGGCGTTGATATTTCGGAAAGTCACATATACCGTAACATTCTTGTCTTCCTTGTCAACAGTGTAAACTCCGCCCACGTCATCAGACGTTATATCCGTCATATTTTCGCCGTTTATTTCCTTCATTACGCTGTTAAGCACATAGCTTCCGTTCTCGGGTTCGGTCGAGAACACAAGCCTGTTCTTGTTAAGGAAGGTATGCTTTGTATTCGTAAGTCCGGGCAGGTTATCCGGCTCGGTAACGTTTGCCGTGCCGAATTCGCCGACAATCAGCGTCATTACAGTATCGGTTGCCGGGGTTATGCCGTCCCAGAAGATTACGGTGATGTTGCAATCCTCGCTTGCTTTGTCAAACGTATATGCAAAGGAATGTTCGCCGTTATACGTATCAACTTCAAGACCGTTTATATATACTCTCTCGACAACGTCGTCAATAGTGTCACCTGTGAAGATAAAAGTACCTGTCTGATGGTTTGTCGGAGTATCGCCTTGTTTTTTGGTTGTTTTAGCCTGTATGAATTCTATATCATATATTTCCATACCGGTTGTGTCGGTTATCTGCGGAACTGCACCGTCGGGAGTTTGTTCATATGATACGTGGCCTAAGCCGTTCGTCATACCCTCAACGGTGTATTCTATTTCTTCAACATCGAAATCGTTAAATCTAATCACTAAGTTGAAGCTGCGATAGCCCTCATTTGTATCGGGCTGAACAGAATTCCAGTCCTCATAGCCGCTGCCGGGGGTTTCTTTCAGCGCGGTCAGCTCATCAGCCGTCAGAACGCGCTGGTCAATATGCTCGCCCTTTAGCGTGAAGATACCCATATCTTCCTCAATCGGTATATCCGATACCCTTTTAAGCTCGGTAACGCCGTCTGTATCGTATACAATCACTTCCGCCTTGGTAGGATAGCGCGTTATCTTATATCCGCGCGCGCCTGTTACACGGAAGTGGAAATCGCGGCCGTTATACGCGTACTTTTCACCGCCCAAATCGGCGTCCTGCACAAGTTCCAGAGACTGGCTTTCAGACGGAGCAATTACAGGAACGTGATATATCTTCTTTTCAAGTTTAACGTCTGTTTCAACGATTTTACCGGTTTCCGCGCTTATGGCCGGTCTGTCCGAGACAAGTCCGGAAAGCGGAAGCGGCCAGTAGCCGGACATATACGCGGTATATGTCAAATTAACTTTATCTGATGCAGAAGTGTCAACAGCGAACGACACTGCACCCTCCTGATTTGTTTCCTTGTCGCCGAGCTTCTTTTCGGTTTCATCGAATATGCGGATATTTGCAAGGTTAATCGGCGTCTTGTCATCTTTATCCGTCACGTTAAAGCGGATGATTGAATGAGTTATCGGAACGTTGTATACTATCACCGTCTTAACATCCACAAGCATTGACGATTCTGTGCCGCCCGGAGGGAGGTTCTTTGCAACCTGGAAGAAACCGCCGGTGTCAACACCGTTTATAACCGCCTTACTCGCTTCAATTCTGCCCGTCTTTAGCGACAGTTTATTGTTATCCTTATCGCAATAACGCCATAGCTGTGAGGAAATGTCCTCGTAGTCATCGGGAACGCTTCCGATAAATTCCTTGTATGCCGCTGTTTCCTGCCAGGGCTTAATGCCTATGGTGTCGAGCGTGATATAGTCCGGATCACCGACAAGCGTGAAGGTGAACACGGCAATGTTCTGAGGACTTGTTTCGGCGTCAATTCCCTCGCCGTCGTTATCGGGCGTCATCCAGATAAAGTCATAATAGCCGTTGTTATCCCAGGACGACCAGTATAAATCCTCCGGAGTGTACTTGAGTTCAAGACTGTTCTGCATTTCAACGTCACTTTCATCGAGTGAGAAAATGTCCTTGTCATAACGCAGACCGATTGTACCCATTGTAGCTTTAACGCCGACAAGAGAAACTGTCGCGGTATATTTATCCGTCTCGCCTATTCTGTCAAGAGTAATAGTGTACTTCGGCTCGTCAAGTTTATAAACAACTATAACAGCCGTACCCACCTCCGGATCAATGGTTATCTCGGTTGTGTGTTCTGCGTCCTCGTAATATGTTATATTCTTATCATCGTCCACGTGAGCATAAATAGTGTTGCCGGTAGAGTAGCCGTTGGTTGCGGGTTTTATGGTATAGTCGCCCGCGGGCAACTGAACATCGCCGCCGGCATCGACCACAACGGAATTACCGCCTGACTCCTCTTCCCACGCGTCTGCACCGCCAACGGTGGTGCGCGTTATAACAACCTTGGCGTTCGGAACGTCGTTATTCTCATCATCCTCTAAAAGCGGCGCCTTATACGTTCCGCGTACAGGCACAATCTTTAATGTGAACGCGTTAGAATTGTTCTTTTCAAATTCAACATCAAAATCCTTTGTCGTGAAGCCGTCCTTGGAAACGGTCACGGTGTGCTTGCCCTTGGACATCTCGGCGTTTACCGTACCGTCAGCCGCAGTGGTGTTTCCGTCGGGGAACTGGCTCTCGTAATCGCACGTAAGAGCCGCGCCTTCGATTGCTTCACCGTTGTCGGCGTTTATAACGGTTATAACGCCCTTCCAGGGGCTTTCGTCTGACTCGGTAACGCTGACGTGCAGCTTTAAGCGTATACCGGGGAGCGTGGAATCGTACTCCGCCTCCGGGTGAGCCGCCAAAACATCCGCCCAGTCGTAGTAGTCAGCAAGTTCTTCGGAATCAAATTTATAGTATGCTTCATAATCGGCATCCTGCGGGCAAATGGAGCCTTTTGTCCAGTGCCAGTCTTCACTGCTCAGCTCAACGTACTTCAAACGCATAGCTGTGCTGAACGGAAACGCCTCCGTTACCACTGTGGGAACGGGTACGGATTTCTTTACCGTCGCAGTTACCGTAAAGGTGTAGGGATCGTAATTCCCATCGGGGTCGGTCATTTTTACCGTGAAGGTATAGCTGCCCAAGGGAGCGTCCCCGGTTACTTCAAGATTGTCTCCGTTTATGCTCGTAATCTCCTTTGTATAGGCGCTCTCACCCTCGCCGACGGTAACAGTGTTTCCGTCTGTTATTTCATATTGGAAACGGTCTGAGGTTTCGTAGTTGTCGTCAGGGTCGTTTTCCAAGGTGAAGCAGTCCGAAAGGTCGAGCGTCGCACCTGTGCCGGTGTAGGCCGTCATAGTCTTTGTTGACGCGTCCGCGTCATTTACGGTAGGCTTTATCACCGTCGTATTTATGGTGATTGTAAAGTCGTCGTATTCACCGTTCGGGTCAACGGCTTTTACCGTTATAGGATATGTGCCGCTTACGCCGGTCGTGTTGATTGTAAGCGTGTCGTCTGTAATGCTTGTAAGGTTGTTGTCTACAAACGGATTTTCTGAACCGTCTGCCGATATAACTTCATAATTGAAACGGTTCGTTTGTGTGTAGTTTTGGTTTATGTCGTTTATAAGCATAAAGCACTTTGAGAGGTCAACTGTGGTAGATTGACCCCTGATAAGTGATACTTCCTGTACCTCGGTTTCAACTCTCGGCTTTAATACAGGGTAGTTTTCACCCATTTTCCAAACAGTTTCAAAGTCCCAACCCGAAAAACTGCCTGTCGACTTAAAAGCATCTGCTGAAAGGTTGTTTAAACTATAAAATCCTGACACTGACGTACTCGTGTCAAATCTACCACAAGCATTGAGGTTACCATACGCATGGGAATTAGTAATATTGCCACAATAGCAGTCATTTCCTAATACGCCACCAATTGTTTTATTAGTGATACTCGATTGAATGGTACCGGCGAAATAGCAGTTTTCATACGTTGCACCGTTGCCGTTTTCGCCCATCATACCGCCGATTTGGTTTAGATCATTCTGTTGTCCCGTCACTTGAATATTTGTTGTGCTGAAACACCTATTT
>JAFQYK010000517.1 GCA_017406485.1 Clostridia bacterium | reverse complement strand
GTGCAGTGTGTAATATTATTGAGCCGCGTACCAATGCTGACTTGATAAAGGAGAGGATAAAATCAGCGAACTCTACTGTTCTGATTGTTGTTGATATATTTTTAAACAAAATTATAAACATTGCTAACGAAACATCGTTAGAACGGGTTGTTGTTGTTCCTCTGTCTAATTCTATGCCTTATTTCACCAAAGTTGCTTTTTCTTTAACAAAAGGACGTGAAATTTCAGATATTCCTAAAGAGAATATCTATTTGTCTTGGCAAAAATTTATAGAACTTGGAGAAAATTTCTCAGTAAACGAGACTACTTATCAAAAAAATATGCCGGTTGCAATCATTTATACAGGTGGTACTACCGGGATCTCCAAAGGTGCTGTTTTATCTAATGACTGTTTGACTGCAATGGTTGTAGAAACTTATTTTGCAGCGCCAAGATTATTTACAGGGAAAAGTTTTTTGGAGATTATGCCGCCATTTATTGCTTATGGCTTAGTGTATGGCTTTTTGATTCCATTTTGTGCAGGATTGGAAAATAAATTAATCCCTGTTTTTGAGCCTAAAAATTTTGCAAAATTGGTTATAAAGCAGCGTCCAAATCATGTTATAGGTGTTCCTTCTATTTTTGTAAGTTTAGCAAATAGCAAAAAACTTAATAACTGTAGGATAGACTTTTTGACCAGCATGATAGCAGGCGGAGATAAAATGCTCATAAACACAGAAGAACATATCAACAAAGTTTTTAAAGAACATGGTTGTAACTATCAAATCACAAAAGGCTATGGAATGACAGAAATGGGCTCGGCCGCCACGTTTACAATATCTGATGAATGTAATATTTACGGCTCTGTCGGTATTCCACTGATTTTTACAACCGTGAAAATTGTAAATCCTGAAACATATGAAGAACTAAAATACGGCGAGACGGGTGAAATTTGTATGACAGGTCCTACTATGAGGTTAGGATATTATAAAAATGATTCAGAGACGAAAAAAGTCATACGTGAACATAAAGATGGAAACAAATGGATACATTCTGGAGATATAGGATATATGACCGAAGATGGTGTGATATTTATTGTAGATCGTATGAAGAGAATGATAATTCGCCCAGACGGTCATAATGTATGGCCATCACAAATTGAAAGCGTAATTGCAAGCCATCCTTTGGTTTTAGATTGTGCTGTTGTAGGTTTGAAATCAAAAGAAAGCGAAAACGGAAAGATTCCAACAGCATTTGTAGTTGTTAAGGAAGGTGTAAATGCAACACAAGAGTTAATTAACGACATTGATAAATTCAGCAAAAGGCATCTTCCAGAACGCGATACAGCTATGGCATACCAATTTTGCGAGAAGTTACCATTAACCCTTGTGGGTAAAGTCGATTATCTTTCATTAGAAAAACAAAACTTATAAATATAAAGGAGGTGATTTCAATGGGAGGAGGTTCAACACCTACAAAGCCACCGGTTCCCGATAACGGAAAGACAAAAGGCGGAGTAAGTATTCCAACTAGCGGCAAAGATGGAAGTGCTGCAAATAGTGGCAGATAATTCAAAAGCAAGCGGTATCATTTAATATGGTACCGTTTGTTTTGTGTTGAAAATATGTAGGCTTTATGCGGTTTAATTAGCCCTAAATGCCCACGATACAGACACAAAAAAAGGTAGTGATTTTAAGTAATCGCTACCTTTAACTTTGCTGTTTTATGAGTGCCGCCCCTAGCACAACGCGTTTTTTTGTATTATCTGTAAACCTCATAATCTATCGGACCATAATATGGGTCAATCTCCGGTGCGCGGTATTTATCCACATAACGAAGCATATCGGCTATATGCAAAAACTCTGTTCTAAAGCCTAATTCGTCCTCGCCTGTTCCCTCTCTTGCAAGTTCAATAACGCTGTCATAACTTGCATCGCCCTTATATTCACTGTCATTAAGAAGCATACCAAGTTCCGCAAGTGATGCGGCAAATTTGAAATCATCGCTCATTTCGTCCGTGACGTAATTCATAACAGGCATTTCTATAAGCCGGCTTTCATCAGCCTTCGGCTCCTTGTAACGAACCTTGACGGTCATCATTTCGCTGTCGTCAGCAGTTACCTCGCTTGACTGGTATTTTAAACCGCTCTCGCCCGTTCCGTCGGCCGGTACAAGCTCATAAAGCGCGGTGACTGTCGCGCCGCAGCCAAGCTCGCCCGCGTCCTTTTTATCGTTATTGAAATCCTCGTTATTGAGTTTTCTGTTTTCATAACCTATCAGGCGATATTCCTTCACAACTGCCGGATTAAATTCAACCTGGATTTTAACGTCCTTTGCGATTGTGTAAAGCGTTTTCGGCATTTCGTCAACAAATATCTTCTTCGCCTCACGCTCGCTGTCGATATACGCGTATGTGCCGTTACCTTGGTCGGCAAGTGTTTCCATACGGTTATCCTTATAGTTGCCCATACCGAAGCCAAGAACCGTCAGGAAAATACCCTTGTCGCGCTTTTCGGTTATGAGCTTTTCCAATTCACCGGTTGAGGAATTGCCGATATTGAAATCGCCGTCTGTACAAAGAATTATACGGTTATTTCCGTTTGGTAACAGGTGCTTTTCCGCCTCTTCATATGCAAGGTTAATTCCCGCCTCGCCGTACGTTCCGCCGCCTGCCTGTAAGGAAGCCAACGCTTCAAGAATTTTATCCTTTTCGCTCACCGGTGTGCTTTCAAGCGCAACACCCGTACCCGAAGCGTAGGTTACGATTGAGATTGTGTCATTGGGGTCAAGCTCATCCAAAAGCATACGCAAGGATTTTTTTACGAGC
>JAFQYK010000516.1 GCA_017406485.1 Clostridia bacterium | reverse complement strand
TTACCAGCTTGCTTTTCTTACGCCGGGAATCTGACCCTTGTAAGCCAATTCTCTGAAGCAGATACGGCAAATGCCGAACTTACGGAGGTAAGCGTGCGGACGTCCGCATATCTTACATCTCGTATAAGCCTGTGTTGAATACTTCGGCTTCTTCTGCTGTTTTAAAATCATAGCCTTTCTTGCCATTGTTTTTACCTCCCTTTAATTATGAACGGAACGGAGCGCCAAGCTGCGAAAGCAGCTCTCTTGCTTCTTCGTCTGTCTTTGCGGTTGTAACAATGTTTATATCCATACCTCTGATTTTATCAATCTTATCATAATCGATTTCAGGGAATATAAGCTGTTCTCTTATACCTACGCTGTAGTTGCCTCTGCCGTCGAAACCGTTCGGGTTAATACCTCTAAAGTCACGAACTCTGGGGAGCGCAACATTGAAAAATCTGTCGAGGAACTCGTACATCTTGTCAGCGCGAAGTGTAACCTTAACGCCGATGTTCATTCCCTCTCTTAACTTAAAGTTAGCGACCGACTTCTTAGCCTTTGTAACGATCGGCTTCTGACCTGTGATAGCTGCGAGATCGTTTGTTGCAGCCTCGATAGCCTTGGGATTGTCCTTAGCCTCACCCATACCGATGTTAATAACTATCTTGTCGAGCTTGGGTATCTGCATTGTGCTTTTATAACCAAACTTCTCCATAAGAGCCGGAGCAACTTCCTTTGTGTATTTATCCTGCATTCTACTCATAATTAGAATTTTCCTCCTCTCTTATTATCAATCGCTGATTTCAGCGTCGCACTTCTTGCAGTATCTTACCTTGCTGCCGTCAGCCAAAACACGAACGCCTGTTCTTGCAGCCTTGCCGCACTTTGAGCAAACTCTCATAACGTTTGAAGCGTCTATCGGCATTTCCTTATGGATAATACCGCTTTCCTGACCCTGAACTCTCGCCTTCTGATGACGCTTTGCAACAGCAACGCCTTCAACGATAACCTTGTTCTTAGCGGGGATTGCCTCAATAATCTTGCCCTCTGTGCCCTTATCCTTACCGGCGATAACCTTAACTATATCGCCTCTTTTAACGTGCATCTTATTCATAGTATCAATTTCCTCCTCAATTAAAGAACTTCCGGAGCCAATGATAATATCTTCATGTACTCTTTGTCTCTCAATTCTCTTGCAACGGGGCCAAAGATACGTGTACCGCGCGGGTTCTTGTCATCTCTTACGATAACTGCAGCATTCTCGTCAAAACGGATATATGAGCCGTCTGCTCTCTTGGACGCGTTTACTGTTCTTACTACAACAGCCTTAACAACGTCACCCTTCTTTACAACGCCGCCCGGCGTTGCCTTCTTAACGGAGCAAACAATCTCGTCACCGACCTGAGCGTATCTCTTTCTGCTGCCGCCCATAACTCTGATACACATAACTTCCTTAGCGCCTGTATTGTCAGCCACTTTCAAAAGTGTTTGTTGTTGAATCATGTTTAAACCTCCAATCAGCGGAAAAGATTATTTTACCTTTTCAACTATTTCTACCAATCTCCATCTCTTATCCTTTGATAACGGTCTTGTTTCCATAACCTTTACCTTGTCACCGATGGAGCATGTATTTTCCTCATCATGTGCCTTGAGCTTGTAAGTGTTCTTTACAATCTTGCCGTACAGCGCATGCTTTCTGTTTTCTTCGATAGCAACAACTATTGTCTTATCCATCTTGTTGCTTATAACCTTGCCGATCTTAACCTTACGGCTGTTTCTTTCTTCCACAGATAAGTGCCTCCTTCCGCACAAATTCAATATCAAATGTCCATTCGCTCGAATTAGAGTTCAACGCCCTGTAATTCTCTTTCGTGAATGATGGTTAAAATACGAGCGATAGTCTTCTTAACTTCGCCAATCCTCTGCGGATTGTCGAGCTGATTGATAGCGTGCTGAAATCTGAGGTTGAAAAGCTCCTGCTTGCTGTCTGCAAGTCTTTCCTCGAGTTCAGCCGTTGATAAATCTCTGAGCTCATTTACTTTCATCCTTATTCACCATCCTCTGCCTGTTTCGTCACAAACTTACACTTGATGGGAAGCTTGTGCATAGCGAGACGCATAGCCTCTCTTGCAACTTCCTCCGATACGCCTTTCATCTCGAACAATATTCTGCCGGGCTTTACAACGGCTACCCAATACTCGGGTGAACCCTTACCACTACCCATTCGGGTTTCAGCCGGCTTTCTTGTTACAGGCTTGTCGGGGAATATCTTTATCCATACCTGACCGCCACGCTTTGTATATCTCGTCATAGCGATACGGGCAGCCTCTATCTGTCTTGAAGTTATCCAAGCAGGCTCTAATGCCTGAAGGCCGAAATCTCCGTAAGTTACCACGTTGCCGCGTGTTGCCTTACCCTTCATTCTGCCGCGCATAACTCTTCTGTACTTAACTCTCTTAGGCAATAACATTATGCTCTGCCTCCCTTCGGTCTTCTGTCGCCTCTGTCTCCTCTCGGAGCGCGGTCGTCACGACGTCTGCGGTCTCCGCCGCGTCTTGACTTCTCAGCAGCCTTAGCCTGAGCCTCAGCTTCCTTTCTTCTGCCGTCAGCGACATTCAAAATTTCACCCTTGTATATCCATACCTTAACACCCAGGATACCGTATGTGGTGTGCGCCTCAGCGAAACCATAGTCAATATCAGCTCTTAAAGTCTGCAGGGGAATTGTACCCTCGTGGTACTGCTCTGTTCTTGCGATTTCTGCGCCGCCTACACGACCTGCAACCGCTGTCTTGATACCCTTAACGCCGAGTCTCATTGCTCTGCCCATAACCTGCTTCATAGCACGTCTGAAAGAAATACGTCTTTCGAGCTGAGCAGCGATGTTCTCTGCAACGAGCTGTGCGTTTGTATCAGGAGTCTTAACCTCCATGATGTTTACATTAACTGTCTTCTTTGTAAGCTTCTCAATCTGAGCCTTCAGCTTGTCAATCTCGCTTCCGCCGCGTCCGATAATGATACCGGGCTTAGCTGCGTGAATTGTGATGAAAACTCTGTTCTGCTTTCTCTCAATACCGATCTTAGCAACACCGGCGTCATAGCAGGCTTTCTTGACAAACTTTCTTATATTATAGTCCTCAACCAACTGGTCGCCAAATTCCTTCTTACCGGCGATCCATTTGGAATCCCAATCCTTTATAACTCCGACTCTCAAGCCGTGGGGATTAACTTTCTGTCCCATAAATGAACCTCCTTATTAGTCTTCCTTTTCCTTTAATACTAAGGCGATATGGCTGGTTCTCTTTAAAATCTTGAACGCTCTGCCCTGTGCATGGGGCTGAATTCTCTTTAAAGTAGGACCTTGCGATGCAAAACATTCTGCAACATACAGTTTGTCTTTATCCATATCGTGATTGTTCTCTGCGTTAGCCTCAGCCGACGCAAGAAGCTTCTTTAAAAGCTCGCTTGCAGCCTTCGGGGTGTTGTTCAAAATACCCTTAGCAACAGGAACGGGCTTGTTTCTTATAAGATCAAGCACTATCTTCACCTTTCTCGGTGAAATACGGGCGTATCTTAATACTGCGCGTGCTTCCATCAGTGGATTCCTCCTTTTGCAATAATTGTAACGGGAATTTATTTCCCTCTTTCTACATATTTAAATGGTTGTTGAAAACAAGATAAATAATTTCAGATTTTAGATGCAGTTCGGATTTTTTTGGTCGGGTGCTGTGCTATTGCACCGCCCCGAGCAAAAAGGTTCGAAATGCGCTAAAAGATGAATTATTTGCTTGTTTTCGCTCCGGCGTGACCTTTATAGGTTCTTGTGGGAGCGAACTCACCAAGTCTGTGACCTACCATATCCTCACTGATATATACAGGCACATG
>JAFQYK010000515.1 GCA_017406485.1 Clostridia bacterium | reverse complement strand
TGACGAGGAATATGAGTGCTATTCCTGCGCGATGGATTTAGATGAAGACGAAATGTACCGTTTTGTGTACGGTAAAAATGACAATTGCCCGTATTACAGGCAGGGCGACGACTACACTATTGTCAGAAAACAGAACTAAAGCGTATATAGTGCATAATAATTTTCGCCATAAAGTATACAAAATTAGTTAAAATTAAATGTTACGTTTCTGTAACTTGTATTGACATTTTTCGCCTTTGATGTTAGTATAGTTGTGCAGCAAATGGAAATGCACAATATATAGTAAGCAACAGGGGCAAAATGCGTGAATAAATACAACATTTTGTACCAAAAATATACATTAACGGAGGCGTAGGGTGAAAGAACGCAGTTCTTTCGCAACCTATTTGTCCTTGAACGAAGTGAAAGGATGGTTAATTAAATGAGCGGGAATTTACCAAAGGCGTGGGAAGGCTTCACGCCGGGAAGATGGTCAAATGGAATAAATGTACGTGATTTTGTACAGAGAAACTACACACAGTACGAGGGTGACGAGAGCTTTCTTGAAGGCGCAACCGAAGCGACTGATAAGCTTTGGTCAAGACTGAAGGAACTCCAGAAAGAGGAACGTGCCAAGGGCGGCGTGCTTGATATGGAAACTAAGGTTGTTTCATCCATAACAGCATATGGAGCGGCATATATTGATGACAGCTTAAAGGACTTGGAGCAGATTGTGGGTATTCAGACCGATAAGCCTTTAAAGCGTGCTTTTATGCCTTACGGCGGTATCAGAATGGCGGAGGACTCACTCAGGATGTATGGATATGAGCCTGATCCGGAGCTGCACAGAATATTTACCGAATACCACAAGACGCATAACCAGGCGGTTTATGACGCATACACTACCGAAATGCGCGCGCTCAGAAAGAACAAGATTATAACAGGACTTCCGGATACCTATGGTAGAGGAAGAATTGTCGGTGACTACAGACGTGTAGCGCTTTACGGCATAGACCACCTTATAAAGAGCAAGAAGAAGGACTTGCGCGACTGCGACGGCGGCGATATGACCGACGAGCTTATCAGAATGCGCGAAGAGGTTGCTATGCAGATACGCGCGCTGGAGGATATGAAGGTTATGGCTTCGTCCTACGGCTATGACATTTCCGAACCGGCAAAGAATGCGAAGGAGGCTGTTCAGTGGCTGTACTTCGGCTACCTCGCGGCTATTAAGACACAGAACGGCGCGGCAATGAGTGTCGGCAGAGTTTCGACTTTCCTTGATATTTACATTGAAAGAGATTTAAAGAACGGCGTTATAGATGAAAAACAGGCGCAGGAGCTTATCGACCATCTTGTAATGAAATTTCGGATGGTCAAGTTTGCTCGCCCCGACTCCTACAACCAGCTATTTTCCGGCGACCCGGTATGGGCGACGCTTGAAATGGGCGGTATAGGACAGGACGGCAGACATATGGTAACAAAGAACGACTACCGTTTCCTGCATACGCTTGAAAATATGGGCCCCTCACCGGAGCCGAACCTCACCGTGCTGTATTCGTCCAGACTTCCCGAAACGTTCAAGAAGTACGCTTCGTATATAAGCGTCAAGACAAGCTCCGTACAGTACGAGAACGATGACGTTATGCGTCCGATATGGGGCGATGATTACTCAATCTGCTGCTGCGTATCGGCAACGCAGACGGGTAAGGAAATGCAGTTCTTCGGCGCAAGAGCAAACCTTGCAAAGTGCCTGATGTATGCCCTAAACGGCGGCGTTGACGCAAAAACAAAGGCGCAGGTTGCACCGAAGTATAGACCGATTACTTCGGATGTTCTTAACTATGACGAGGTGTTAGAGCGTTTTGAGGATATGATGGAGTGGCTTGCAAAGGCGTATGTGAACACACTGAACCTTATCCACTATATGCACGATAAATACTACTACGAGGCCGCTGAAATGGCGCTTATCGACACGAAGGTACGCCGTACCTTCGCAACCGGTATTGCCGGCTTCTCGCACGTCGTTGACTCTTTGAGCGCGATAAAGTATGCAACAGTTAAGCCAATCCGTGACGAGGACGGTATAATAACCGACTTTGAAACAATCGGTGACTTCCCGCGCTATGGTAATGATGATGACAGAGCTGATAGTATAGCCGTATGGCTTATTAAGATGTTCCTTAAGAAGATAAAGCACTATCGTACCTACCGTGACAGCGAGCCGACAACATCTATTCTCACAATCACATCAAACGTTGTATACGGTAAGGCGACGTCCTCACTTCCCGACGGAAGAAAGGCGGGCGAGCCGCTGTCGCCGGGCGCAAATCCGTCCTATGGCGCGGAGAAGAGCGGGCTTTTGGCGTCGCTCAATTCAGTTGCAAAGCTGCCGTATGAGTATGCGCTTGACGGTATCTCAAACACGCAGACAATTTCACCTGACGCGCTTGGTCACGATGATGAAGAACGCAGCGAAAAGCTTGTACAGGTAATGGACGGCTACTTCGACCAGGGTGCGCATCACCTTAACGTAAACGTATTCGGTACCGAAAAGCTTATTGACGCTATGGAGCATCCCGAAAAAGAGGAGTATGCGAACTTCACAATACGCGTATCGGGTTACGCGGTTAAGTTCATCGACCTCACCGAGGAACAGCAGCGTGATGTTATCGCAAGAACGTGCCACAAAACATTGTAATTGGAATTTTAAAGGACTGCGCGGCAGTCCTTTTTAGTCGGGAGATAATTATGGAAGGATATATACACTCATTAGAGAGCTTTGGCTCGGTTGACGGGCCCGGAATACGGTTTGTTATTTTTGTATCGGGCTGTCCTATGCGCTGCGCCTATT
>JAFQYK010000514.1 GCA_017406485.1 Clostridia bacterium | reverse complement strand
TTTTTACCTATATTTGCAATTGTCGTACTGCATACAAACAGCTTGTGAAAAGATGTATCCGTGAATTTGAAAATCAGAACGGCGAAATAACAGATGAAATGATACAGGAAATGTATGGGAATAACTAAAAACAGCCCTTGCATAATGCTTGGGCTGTTGTGTGGTTTTGAACATATAGCGCAAATTTATTACTACTGGCATATCCGCTTGATTATGGTGTTTTTATGTGATATACTAATGCAAAGAGTGATTACGGACAGAAACTAATCTGACAAACTGATTTTTAAAATAAATAGCAAGGGCGGATAAATATGAGTGAGATAGAAATAGCGATTACGGAAATCGGTGCAATATCAATAGGTCAAACGGAAAATGCGGAAGGCGGTACAGGCTGCACTGTGTTTATCAGCAAGGACGGAATGTGCACGGGACTTGATGTGCGCGGCGGCGGACCTGCATCACGTGAAACACAGCTTCTGAATCCGCTCACGGCAGCGCAAACTATTCATGCTATTGTTTTTGCCGGCGGAAGCTCGTTCGGTCTTGGTGCGGCGGACGGCGTTATACGATACTTAGAGGAGAAAAACATCGGATTAGATACCGGTATCGCAAGAGTACCGCTTGTGGTTCAGTCGGATTTGTTCGATCTTGCTGTGGGTGACAAATCTGCGCGTCCCGATGCTGAAATGGGTTATGAGGCGGCGCGTCTTGCACTTGAAGCGCCCAATTACAGGGATGGTAATTTTGGTGCTGGATGCGGCGCAACCGTAGGCAAGATTGCAGGTATGAACACCTGTATGAAAACAGGTATAGGCAGCTATGCGGTGGAAATCGGGAAGTTAAAAATCGGCGCAGTCGTAGCGGTCAACGCTATCGGTGATATTTATGACTGGAAAACCGGCGAGAAAATTGCCGGTCTGCTGACGAAGGATAAAGCCGCTTTCCGCGATACTTCGGAGTATATGAAGCAAAGTATCGCGGTGAAGGATAATAAGTTTACCGATAATACGACGTTAGGCGTTGTAATAACAAATGCGTCCTTCACCAAGCCGCAGCTGTGCAAAATTGCAGGCATGGCGCACGACGGCTACGCGCGTTCTATCAGGCCTGTACACACAACAAAAGACGGCGACAGTATTTTTGCGGTGTCGCTGGGTGATGTAGAAGCTAATCAGGATCTCGTGGGTTTGCTCGCCGCCGAAGTGATGAGCGAGGCAATCAAACGCGCTGTGATGAGCGCCGAAAGCGCGTACGGGTTTATCGCGGCAAGGGATATGCTTGAACTGTAAGATGATCCGCAGTCATAACCCGGTTTTCTGATGACATCAGCTTACCCGGCGGAGAATTTTTTGTGATTATTGATTTCGCACTTATTGTATGAGTCTTGACAATAAAAATGACAAATGATATAATTATGGTAACAAAAAAACAACGTTTGGAGGGGAAAGCAATGAATAAAACTATTACAAAATCAATTTGTGCAGTAATGATCTTTATTACTTTTTTGACCGGATGCGCGGCACGCCCTGCATCAAATACCGCCTCAACCACACAGCAGGAGGCAGAAGCACAGCTTGAAAAAGAACTCGGCGCATTTGAAATTACTGCGCACCAGCGCGAGCTTGCAGCAGACAACGAGGCCGGCTACCGTGTTCTTGATGCCGGAAGAGGCAATCCGAACTGGATAAATACGCAGTCAAGATATGCTTTCACTCGATTTATGGAGTTTGCGTTAGGAGAAAGTGAGCGCGTAATGAAGGACGAGAGTATGGCGGGTCACGCAGTGAAGGACGGCATAGGACATCGTTTTGACGAAGCAATGAACCCTGCCCAAAGCGCTGACAGCTTTTTAATAAAGGCAGTCGATTACTGTGTGAGCAATATGGGAATAAATAAAGATGACCTGATCAAGGAAATGGTTGACGGCATAATCGGCGACTACTATCCTTCGCCAAGCCGCTGTCTCAGAAATACCGAAAAGATACTGAACGCATATCTGGAGTCAACACTTTATCATGGTGAAAATCTTGCCGGATCAACAACGGTTTTCCCGACCGAAGGCGGAACAGCGTCTATGGTATATATATTTGACGCTTTAAGCCACAACCGCCTTTTAAACCCCGGCGATAAAATCGCGATCGCAACACCGATATTTACACCGTATCTGCAAATACCTTCCGTCAAGGATTACGGAATGGTATCAGTTGACGTGACGAGCAGCGCGGAGAATAACTGGGATATTTCGGACGATGAACTCAAAAAATTGGAGGATAAATCTGTAAAAGCTTTCTTTCTTGTAAATCCCTCAAACCCTGCCTCACACGCACTGTCAGCAAATACGATCAGCAAGTTAAAGACGGTAATCGAAAAGAACCCGGATCTGATTATTCTGACTGATGATGTATACGGAACATTTGTAGACGATTTTCAAACGGTGTACAGCGCAATTCCGCATAACACCATACTTGTTTACTCCTTCTCAAAGCTCTACGGCGTTACCGGATGGAGGCTCGGTCTTATAGCAATGAACAAGGATAATGTTATGGACGACTTGCTGAAAAAACAGCCGGAAGATGTTAAGAATTACCTGCGCGGCGAATATAGCATTGTTACAGACGATCCCGACAATATGCCGTTTGCGGAGCGTGTTGTGGCTGACAGCCGTTCAATAGGCTTGTACCACACAAGCGGACTAAGCACGCCGAGCCAGATATATATGGATTTACTTGCGCTTACACATTTGGTATATGAGAATGACGATCCTTATATCAAACTCGCAAACAATCTTGTCAGCGAGCGTTATAAGGCTCTTATGGAAACGCTGGGACTGCCGGAAGATGATAATGATGCTAATGCCAAATACTACACAGTAGTAAATATACGCTCGCTTTGCGAAAAGCATTACGGTAAAGATTTTGCTGATTGGCTGTATAAAAATGTAACGGAAATTGATTTTCTGAACGCGCTCGCCCAAAAGAAAGGTGTTGTACTGATGTACGGTCCCGGCTTCAATGCGCCCGACGGAACTGTCAGGATTTCGCTCGCAAACCTCAACAAGGAGGACTATATTGAGCTTGCAAAGCGTATGTTTGAGCTGCTTGATGAATACTATAACGAATTTGGCGGAAAAGGTATCTCATCTCCTGCCGCATAAAAATTTTACCTGATTTGGCAAAGTTCAGAAACAACATGATATGAGAATGGTATATATCCCAAAGAACAGCTTGAACACTATGTTTCAGGCTGTTCTTATAATTGTGCTTGATTATAAAATTTTTATGTGATATACTAATATAAAAGGACGGTGATAGAAATGTGTGACAAGCCATTATTGGACGCACTTTTAAAGCAGGTTGCAGACTATGCAAAAGAAGTATTCGGCGACAAGCTTAAAAGCGTCATATTGTACGGTTCTTATGCGCGCGGAGATTATAATGATGAATCCGATATTGATGTGATGATAATGGTCGATTTACCGCCGGAGGAACTGAGTAGATACAGAAAGAAAATGACTTATTTCTGCGCAGATTTGAATGTGGATAACGGTGTATTTATAACTCCTAAGCTCCAAAGCCTGCCGTTGTTTGAGCAATGGAAAGGCACACTCCCCTTCTATCAAAATGTCGAAAGAGAGGGAATTGCTGTTTATGGATGATTATTCTTTAGATCTGGCAAATTTCCGGTTGGATAAGGCACTGCAGTGTATCAATGACGCAAAAGCTATGCTCCGGCTAAATAGTTATGCCTCCGCAGCCAACAGATCCTACTATGCTATTTTCCACAGTGCACGGGCGATTTTAGCGTTAGATAACATTGACAGAAAACGCCACTCGGCTGTTATATCTTACTTTCAGCAGTATTATGTAAAAACCAATATCTTTGACAGAAAATTTTCAAAAATTATACAGGACGCATTTGAAATTCGTCAAGAGTCCGATTATGAGGATTTTTACGTTGTTTCACGCGAAGATGTTATCGAACAAATTGAGGATGCCGAGAAATTCTATAACGAAGTAAAACAGTATATAATCCATAGAACAGCTTGAACACTATGTTTCAGGCTGTTCTTTCACAATGGTCTATATGGGGTAGGTGCGGTTGCGGATACACATTCTTTAGTTGGTATACAGAAGTCATAAGCCGGGACAAGGAGCTGGACGCGGCGTTCGAGCTTTATGATTGAGAACACACCAAGGGAAACGTATACATTCTTCGTTTCACCGCCGGGGATAAAG
>JAFQYK010000513.1 GCA_017406485.1 Clostridia bacterium | reverse complement strand
TGCGCGATGGCGCCGAATATACTTACAACCCACATACGGTTTTCGCCGAGCTTAAACGAGCATAACGCCATAACCAAAAAGCAGCACAAACCGCCCGCCATACTGTACATAAACCCTGCCATACCGCCGGAGTACACGCTTGCAAGCACGATACGCAAGGCAAGTATCACAAACGCCTCTTTCCGCCCAAGCATATAAATCGCGACGAGCGTTATAATGTTCGCCAGACCAAGTTTGATACCGGGAATTGGCGCAAGCGGCGGCAGAAATGACTCAACGATAAATATTATCAGCGCAAGCGACAAAAGCATTGCCATTTGTGTAAGTTTCCTCACCTTCACTGCTTATCACCTCCGCTGACCGCGTCAACGCCGCTATCGCTGCTTTCGATATAAACGGAGAGTCTGTTTGGCAGACACACAATAGGGAAGGTGCCGTTCTCAATAAAGCCGCGGTTTACGCAAATCTTATCGGGGCAATTTGCGTGAATAACGGCGATTTTGCCCTTTTCAACGCGCACAACATTTTCGCCGCCGTTATCATTTGTAACAGTGAACTCATACGGCTCGCTTACGTTTTCCAAGTCAACCGTCCGCAAAACCTTACCGTCCTGCAAAATCTTCGCCGTTTTGTTGCGGAAAGCAGCGTTTTGGTGAACAAGCAAAACCGCAGCCGAAACACCTATAACTGCAAGAAACACAGTAATCCAAACCAAATTCCTTTTAAATTCCGACATCTTTGTTTTCCTCAATGCTTACAATTCTCGGCGTATACTTGTTTTTAAGACGCTTATCGAACATCATAATAATGACAAATGTAACGGCCATCAGTATAAAGCCGGTGACTGCGCCGTATATTTCGGTTTTAAAAATTGCGTATCCTATAAAATACCCGATAATCAGCACAACAACCGGCACAATATAAACAAGAAAAGCCGCACCCAAAACCTTTTGATCGGCCATATCGATTATAACCGTATCGCCCGACTTTGCGCCAATTGCATTATCCGCCTTAACAACGGCCGTCTGACCGGGACAAAGCCCGCACGAAGCGCAGCTTTCACCGCAGGCGGTTGAACGTTGTATTTCCACATCGGCTATATTTTTTACGGTTTTTTTTATAATACCCTTCTGATACATATATTCAACTCCTGAAAAAATATATAATAATTATATATTATCCAAACATTTCTTTCAAGTTAATATTGAAAAAAAAATAACAATATGATAAAATAAATATGTATACGCTAAAATATAAGTGGAAGGATGATTGCAGCAAGAGCGTAAGCTCTGTGCTACTTTATTTTCCTTGAACAAAGTGAAAGGAAGGTTAAATATATGGCGGCAACGTTTAAAGGCGGCTTTCACATTCGTGACCACAAGGAACTGACAAACACAATTCCTACAAAACGTGTTCCCGATTGTGATATGCACATTTTCCCAATGCGCCAGCATATCGGCGCGCCCTTAAAGCCACTCGTACAGATTGGTGATAAGGTAAAGGTCGGTCAGAAAATAGCCGACAGCGAGGAGTTTGTGTCTGCGCCGGTTCATTCGTCTGTATCGGGCACAGTCACGGATATACAGCAGTATTTCCACGACAGCACCGCTATGGTAGACGCGATTTTTGTAAAGAATGATAAGGAGTATACGGTTTCGGAGGACGTCTGTCCGAAGGACTATACCAAAATGACCACGGAGGAAATACTGAAAACAATCCGTGAAGCAGGTATAGTCGGTATGGACGGCGCAGGTTTTCCGACGCACGTAAAACTTGCTCCGAGGAATAAGGTGGATTATGTAATTATAAACGGCGCGGAGTGCGAGCCGTACATAACGAGTGACCACCGTTATATGCTTGAAAACGCGGACGATATAATCTACGGTTTAAAGATCGCCATGAAGGCTTTGGGACTTTCTGACGGTCATATTGGCGTGGAATTAAATAAGCCGGACGGTATGGAGGCGTTGAAGGCTTCAAAGGAATACGGCGCAAACATACATATAATCGCGCTTAAAACCAAATACCCGCAGGGCGCGGAAAAGCAGCTTATAAAGGCGGTTACAGGCAGAAACGTACCGGCCGGTAAATTGCCGGCGGACGCCGGCGCGGTAGTTGTAAACGTAGCGACAGCCGTTGCGATTGCGAATGCGTTTAAAACGGGTATGCCGGCGATTGAGAAAAATGTGACCGTATCGGGTGACGCGGTTCAAAATCCGTCAAACTTCCGTGTACGCACAGGCGTACCGGTAAAGTTCCTTATTGAACAGGCGGGCGGCTTTAAAAATGAGCCGGAAAAGATCATTTCAGGCGGCCCGATGATGGGCATATCGCAGTATAACACAGATTATCCGGTGACAAAAACGACCTCATCGGTGCTCACAATATCAAAGGCGGAAAAAACCTACGACCCGGACTCGCCGTGTATACGCTGCGGAAGGTGCGTAGACCACTGCCCGATGCGGCTTATGCCGTTTAAGCTGAGCGAAGCCTCGCGCAAGGATGATATTGAAATGGCGCGCAAGTACAACATACTTGAATGTATAGAATGCGGCTTATGCTCATATATTTGTCCGGCGAATAAGAACCTTTTGCAGTTCATACGTATGATTAAGCCGGAAGTAATGAAGAAGGTAAGGGAGGAACAAAAAAATGGAAAATAATTTAATAATGTCCTCCTCGCCGCACATACATACAAACGTCACCACGCGCAAGATTATGCTTGACGTAATAATCGCGCTTATGCCGGCGGCAATATGGGGCGGTATCGTGTTCGGCTGGTACGCGACGGTTGTTATGGCGGCAGCCGTAATATCGGCGGTGCTTGCCGAGTGGGTATTTGAAAAAATAATGAAAAAGCCGGGCACCACCGGCGATTTGAGCGCGGTTGTAACCGGACTTTTAATAGGTCTTAATATGCCGCCGGGCATTCCCTTGTGGATGGTAGTTATAGGCAGTGCATTTGCCATTATAATAGTAAAGCAGATGTTCGGCGGACTTGGTAAAAACTTCGTAAACCCCGCGCTTGCGGCGCGCTGCTTTATGCTAATCGCGTGGACGGGCGCAATGACAACCTTTGTCGAGCCATTCGCTGACGCGGTATCATCAGCAACACCGCTTGCAATAATGAAGGACGGCGCGGCAGGAGTAATGCCGAGCCTTATGAACTGCCTTATCGGATTTAAAGCCGGCACAATCGGCGAAATATCGGGTATTGCGCTTATCTTGGGCTTTGTGTATCTTCTCATAAAGCGCGTTGTAAGCATAAAAATTCCGTGCGCGTACATACTGTCATTCGCGGCGTTGACCTTCCTTTTCGGAAAGAACGCGTTTGACGTTACATATTTAGGCTATCAGATATTAACGGGCGGACTTCTCTTGGGCGCGTTCTTTATGGCGACAGACTACACCACAACCCCGACCACATCAAAGGGTATGATAATCTTCGGTATAGGCTGCGGCGTGCTGACGTTCCTTATAAGACGCTTCGGCGGCTATCCGGAGGGCGTGTCGTTCTCGATTTTATTGATGAACCTCGCTTCGCCCTTGATTGAACGCTACACAATCCCCAAATCCTTCGGTAACAGAGGAGGTGCGCGGAAATGAAAGAAAAGATAAATATAGGCGAGGTAATAAAGGTTGCAATTATACTGTTCGCCATAACCGCGATAAGCGCGGCGCTTCTCGGCTTTGTAAACAGTCAGACCGCGCCGCTTATAGCCGAGAACAACATCAAAAAGGAACAGACCGCGCTTGAAGCGGTGCTTCCCGGCTGTGAGTTTGAGGAAATAAAGGATATTTCACAGTACGAAGCCTTGACGGACGGCAAGGGCGAAATCAGCAAGGTCTACAAGGCGACAAGCGGCGGCTCCTTAAAGGGCGCGTGCATAATAACCGTAACAAGCGGCTATGACGTAGGCATACAGACCGTCACAGGCGTTGACAAAGATTTAAAGGTGACAGGCGTTGAAATCATCAAAATGAAGGAAACACCCGGACTTGGCGCAAACGCAAACAAGCCGGAATTTAAGGAGCAGTATAAGGGCAGAACATACGAGGTCGGCGTTTCCAAAAACGGCGCGACCGACACTGAAATACAGGCAATTTCCGGCGCGACAAAGACATCAAGAGGCGTTACAAACGGCGTAAATATCGCGTTAAAGGTCGCGGAAAAGATTGTAAAAGGAGGGGTTAAATAATGGCTCAGGATAACAAGAAAAGTCTAAAGTCCGTCTTTATGAACGGAATAATAACCGAAAACCCAACCTTTATGCAGCTTCTCGGAATGTGTCCGACGCTCGCGGTAACGACAAGCCTTCAAAACGGCTTGGGTATGGGTTTATCGGCAACGGCGGTACTTATCTGTTCAAACCTCCTGATCTCATTGCTGAGAAAGATTATCCCCGACAAGGTCAGAATTGCGGCATACATAGTAATCATAGCGGCATTCGTAACGGTGATTGATATGTCGCTGCAGGCATTTTTGCCAGACCTTGCGACTTCACTCGGCGTATTCATACCGCTTATAGTTGTAAACTGTATAATTTTAGCAAGAGCGGAAGCGTTCGCTTCAAAAAATCCGCCGCTTCAAAGCGCGGTTGACGGACTTGGAATGGGTCTCGGGTTCACGCTTGCACTCTGCATAATATCCTCAATCCGCGAGATTTTGGGAGCGGGTTCAATATGGGGAATACAGCTCTATGGCGGCGCTATTCAGCCGGCAACAATCCTAATAATGGCGCCGGGCGGCTTTATAGTTCTCGGACTTTTGGTCGGCGCGGTAAATTATGGCTTAAAAAAGGCTAAGAAAGGGGAGGGTGAATAATGGCAATACAGATAGTATCAATAATTTTAGCGGCTCTCCTTACGGAAAACTTTGTAATGGTGCAGTTTTTGGGCTGCTGTCCGTTTTTGGGCGTTTCAAAGAAAATAGACACAGCGTTCGGTATGGGTATGGCGGTAACGTTTGTAATGGCGCTTGCTTCGGCGTTTACGTGGCTTGCAAACAAATTCCTGCTTATACCGTTCGGACTCGGCTACCTGCAGACGATTTTGTTTATCTTAATCATCGCGGGACTTGTACAGTTCGTTGAAATGTTCATAAAAAAGAGTATGCCCTCGCTGTATAACGCGCTCGGAATTTACCTTCCGCTTATAACAACAAACTGCGCGGTGTTGGGTGTAACGCTTTTAAATGTACAGAAATACCCCGACAGCTTTATCTATTCGCTTCTCTACGGCACATTTGCGGCGCTCGGTTTTACACTTGCGATTGTGCTTATGGCAGGAATACGCGAATACTTGGACGAGGACGCGGTACCCGAAAGTTTCCGCGGCTTTCCGCTTGCGCTTCTGACAGCGGGACTTATGTCAATAGCGTTTATGGGCTTTTCAGGCTTTTCGATTGGATAGGAGGTGCGCGAAATGGATTTTACTAATATAATCGCGGCAATATGCGTTGTCGGCGGAACAGGTCTTTTGTTCGGACTTATTCTCGCGGTAGCGGCGCACATCTTCGCCGTTAAAAAGGACGAGCGCGCCGAAAAGATTTTGGAACAGCTCCCCGGCGCCAACTGCGGCTCCTGCGGCTATGCCGGCTGCTCGGCTTATGCCGAAGCAGTGGCAAAGGGCGAGGCGCCCGTAAACGCCTGCTCGGTAGGTAAAGCACCTGTCGCAAACGCAATCGCGGATATAATGGGCGTTGAAGCAGGCGAGGTAAAGGAAGTTGTCGCGCGCGTAATGTGCGGCGGCGACAAGGCGAGTGTTGCCTATAAATTTGAATACAAGGGAATAAAGGACTGTATTGCGGCGGCTAAATTTGCCGGCGGCGCAAAGAAGTGCGAAAGCGGCTGTCTTGGACTTGGTCACTGTGTGGCGGTTTGTCCATTCGGCGCAATATCAATCAAAAACGGCGTTGCAGTCGTTGACGATGAAAAGTGTCAGGCTTGCGGAAAATGCGTTCAGGCTTGTCCGAAGCACATTATAAAACTAATTCCGAAGGAGCAGCGTCACTGGGTTCTCTGTTCAAACCCCGAAATGGGCAAATACGTAAACCAATACTGCAAAAAGGGCTGTATCGGCTGTAAATTATGTGAAAAAGAGTGTCATTTTGACGCTATACATGTGGTAGACAACCACGCTATAATAGATTACGACAAATGTAAAAACTGCGGCTTGTGCGCTAAAAAGTGTCCGCGCGGTGTAATTTTATCGCTGCCGAGGAAAACTGTAGTTAGACAAGCCGAACCAAACGAAGCGGTAAATTCATAATTTACCGCTGTTTTCTTGCCGTAATTTGTCGTAAACGCACAATATAAAGTTAGAAAAATATACCAATTAAACAAAAATAAATTACCTATAGAAAAATCGCTTGAAATATGATATAATGTATTAGTTAGAGTTTGACATTTTTTTGACAATAAAAATTCAATATGGAGGTTACCAAATGGCTGAAAAGAAACAAAAGGTTCCTTTTTCGGGAACAAAGGAACAGGAAGAGCAGCTTATGAAGGTCATAGCCGAGCTTAAAGATCAGCCCGGCGCGACAATGCCGCTTTTGCAAAAGGCGCAGGACATCTATGGCTATCTTCCCGAGGAAATACTAAAGAAGATTTCCGACGAAACAATGATACCGGTTGAAAAGCTCTACGGTGTCGCAACGTTTTACTCACAGTTCTCCCTGAACCCGAAGGGCAAGTATCAGATAAGCGTCTGTCTCGGTACGGCTTGCTACGTAAAGGGCAGCGGCGATATTTACAACGCCCTTATGGAGAAGCTCGGAATTGTGGGCGGAGAATGTACGCCGGACGGAAAGTTCTCGCTTGACGCCTGCCGCTGCGTAGGTGCGTGCGGCCTGGCTCCGGTTATGCTGGTTAATGACGAGGTATACGGCAGACTTACCGTCGATCAGGTTGACGATATTCTTGCCAAGTACGAATAAGGAGGTGCGGTATGATTACACTTAATGAGCTCAAAGAAATAAAAGAAAAAACAATAAAGGAAGTCTGTCCGCGCCGCGTACACGTGTGCGGAGGTACAGGCTGTACTTCATCGGGAAGTCCGAGACTTATCGCGAAATTGGAGGAAGAGATCAAGAAAAACGGTCTTGAGAACGAGGTAGAAATCGTTAAGACAGGCTGCTTCGGTCTTTGCGCTTTAGGTCCTATTATGATAGTACACCCTGAAAATTCCTTCTACTCGATGGTTAAGGAGGAGGACATTCCCCGTATAGTTGAGGAGCATTTAAAGAACGGCAATCCCGTTAAGGAATTATTATACGATGAAACAACAAAGGGCGACCATATTCTGCCGCTTGAAGAAACAAACTTCTACAAGAAGCAGCACAGAGTTGCTCTCCGTAACTGCGGCGAGATAAGTCCGGAGCATATCGAGCAGTACATAGCAAAGGGCGGATATGAGGCTTTAGGCAAGGTGCTTACCGAAATGACGCCGGAGCAGGTTATTCAGACCGTTCTTGACAGCGGACTAAGAGGCCGCGGCGGCGCAGGCTTCCCGACAGGTCTTAAATGGCGTTTTGCCGCTGCAAATGACGCTGACCAGAAGTATGTTTGCTGTAACGCAGACGAGGGCGACCCCGGCGCATTTATGGACAGATCGGTGCTTGAAGGCGACCCGCACGTAGTTCTTGAAGCTATGGCAATCGCAGGCTACGCGATAGGCGCGTCACAGGGATATATCTACGTAAGAGCAGAGTATCCTATCGCGGTTGAGCGTCTTGAAATCGCTATAGGACAGGCGAGAGAATTAGGTCTTTTGGGCGATAATATATTTGGTACAGGCTTTAAGTTTGACATAGAGCTTCGTTTGGGAGCCGGCGCATTTGTTTGCGGTGAGGAAACGGCTCTTATGACATCAATCGAGGGTAACAGAGGCGAGCCGCGTCCGCGTCCGCCGTTCCCGGCATTAAAGGGACTGTTCCAGAAGCCGACTATTTTAAATAATGTTGAAACCTATGCAAACATTCCGCAGATAATCGTTAAGGGCGCGGATTGGTTTGCTTCAATGGGTACGGAAAAGTCAAAGGGTACAAAGGTATTCGCGCTTGGCGGCAAGATCAACAACACAGGTCTTGTTGAAGTTCCGATGGGTACAACGCTTAGAGAAGTCGTTGAGGAAATCGGCGGCGGCGTCCCGGGCGGCAAGAAGTTCAAGGCGGCGCAGACAGGCGGTCCTTCGGGCGGCTGTATACCGGCAGAACACCTTGACGTTCCGATTGACTTCGATAACCTGACCGCAATCGGCTCAATGATGGGTAGCGGCGGTCTTATCGTAATGGACGAGGACAACTGTATGGTTGACATAGCAAAGTTCTTCCTTGAATTTACCGTTGACGAAAGCTGCGGCAAATGTACGCCGTGCCGTGTCGGTACAAGAAGAATGCTTGAAATCCTCACAAAGATTACAAAGGGACAGGCAACAATGGACGACCTTGACAAGCTTGAGGAGCTCTGCGACCATCTGCAGTCAAATTCACTCTGCGCACTCGGTCAGACTGCGCCGAACCCCGTAAAATCAACACTTAAATACTTCCGTGACGAGTACATTGCTCATATCGTGGATAAAAAGTGTCCTGCGGGCGTATGTAAGGATTTACTGCAGTACAAGATTGACGCCGATAAGTGTAAGGGCTGCACACTCTGTTCAAGAGTATGTCCTGCCGGCGCAATTTCGGGTACTGTCAAGGAACCGCATTCAATCGATCCGGAGAAGTGCTTAAAGTGCGGAGCTTGTTACGAGAAATGCCGATTCGGCGCGATATATAAAGAGTAAGAAGGGAGAAAAACAATGGCTAATATAAATCTTAAAATTAACGGTATAGATGTCAGCGCTCCCGAAGGCTCAACAGTTCTGGAGGCGGCGCGTTTGGCAGGAATTAAAATTCCGACGCTTTGCTACTTAAAGGAAATAAACGAAATCGGCGCGTGCCGTATGTGCGTCGTTGAGGTAAAGGGCGCGAGAAATCTCGTTGCCGCCTGCGTACACCCGATAGCCGAGGGTATGGAGGTACTCACCAATACGGAAAAACTTATAAAATCAAGGAAGAGAACGCTTGAGCTTCTTCTTTCAAACCACGATAAAAAGTGCCTTTCCTGCGTAAGGAGC
>JAFQYK010000512.1 GCA_017406485.1 Clostridia bacterium | reverse complement strand
GATTTCTATGTTGATATTATTGAGGATGAATTGAACGTAAAGGATGTTGAGTTTACGGACGATGTTGCTTCGTTTACCTCGTATTCCTTCAAGCCGCAGCTTAAAACGCTCGGCAGACGCTTTGGCAAGAATATAAATGCCGTTCGTGAAATTCTTGCAAACATTGACGGACAAAAAGCTATGGCGGAATTAAAGGAAACGGGCAAGCTGACGATTACCGTTGACGGCAACGATGAAGCGCTTACCGAGGAGGATTTGCTTATCGAAACAGCGCAGACAGAGGGCTTTGAGTCAAACAGCGATTACGGCGTAACGGTTGTGCTTGACACGAACCTCACACCGGAACTCATTGAAGAAGGTTTTGTCCGCGAGATAATCTCAAAGATACAGACAATGCGTAAGGACAGCGGCTTTGACGTAATGGATCACATCAAGGTAAGCTGCGAGGGCAACGCTAAGATTGCCGAAATTATCACAAACAACGCTGATATGATAAAGAACGACACCCTTGAGGACGAGCTTGACAAAAACAGCGTAGACGGCAACAGCAAGGAATGGAACATCAACGGCGAAAAGGTAACTTTGGCTGTCAAGAAATTGTAATTTGGAGAACATTATGAATTTAACCTCACCAAAAACAATCAGGCAAATACAGGACAAATTCGGCTTCACCTTCAAAAAGGGCTTGGGACAAAACTTTCTGACCTCGCGCGATGTGCTTGAAGAAATAGCTGACGCGGCGGAAATAGACGGCGGCGTTATGGAAATAGGCCCCGGCTTCGGGGTTCTGACGCAGGAGCTGTGCGAACGCGCGGAAAAGGTCGTTTCGGTTGAAATTGACGAGCGCCTTTTGCCGGTTCTTGACTACACGCTCAAAGAGTATGACAACGTAAAAATCATACACGGCGATGTGATGAAGCTGGATTTAAGGGAGCTTATTAAAAAGGAGTTCGGCGAACAGAAAATCAGCATTGCCGCCAACCTCCCTTATTATATAACAACGCCTATCATAACGCGTCTTTTAGAGGAAAAGCTGCCTGTAAACAACATCATAGTAATGGTGCAAAAGGAGGTTGCCGAGCGTCTTTCGGCGCGCGAGGGAACAAAGAACTACGGCGCGATAACGCTTCTGTGCCGCTACTACACCGAGCCGGAAATAATAACAAAGGTACCCGCGTCCTTGTTTGTGCCGCCGCCAAAGGTGGACAGCGCGGTTTTAAGGCTTCGCGTTTTAGACGAGCCGCGCGTTAAGGTAAAGGACGAGAAAGTATTTTTTAAAACCATAAAGGCCGCGTTTTCACAGCGGCGTAAAACACTCTTAAATTGTCTATCGGGCGCGTTTCCGATTGCCAAGGAGGATATTATGGGGCTTCTAACAAAAGCCGGAATTGATCCGAAAAGACGCGGCGAAACGCTTTCAATAGAGGAATTTGCAAAGGTAAGCGATATGTTGGAGTGACATTAAGGGGGCGATGAAAATGTTATTGGAGGATTTCACACTTGGCGAAAGACTTATGGTGTACAGGAAACGAAGCGGGCTTAGCAAAAAGGAGTTTGCCGAAATGGCCCGCGTATCTGTATCGACAGTGAACAAGTATGAGAAGGATGAGGTAGAAAACCCTGATATTGATATACTCTCGAATTTTTCACTGATACTCGGCGTAAGCGTGAACAAATTGATTATGGGTATTGAAGACCCTGCGAAGCGGACAAAACTTGAATCGCTGATAAAGTAAAACATCAAACAAAGAGGATTTCACTAAAGCGTGAAATCCTCTTTATTATAGTTCGTTTTAAGAGGGCGCATACGTCTGACCTTTTTCTTTAAAATATCGTACTTGAATTTTTTGCAGCCTTCCTCATTGACAGGTATTGTTTTTCCATAACGTGAACAAAACATTTCTGTTTCACTTCTGACCTCCGCCATCTGACAAAGACCGCAGACCTTGTTTATTTCATTGGAATAAATCATAATATTTTCCCTCCAAAAGCGGCTGTAGTCGGAAATTAGCGTCGCTTGCCGCTTACGCGTTGCTTCGCAAACGCTTCGTTTCACTGCTCGCCACTGACTGCTCACGCTTCGCGTTCGCGAAAGTGGCTGCTTCACCGTGAAACGCGGCTTAAGCGACGTCCCGCATTCGCAAGCGAATGCTCGCTTACATACTCTCCACTGTATCTATACCGAGCAAATTCAGCGCAATTTTAATCGTCTTTGTAACCGCGTCAACAATAGCAAGACGCGCTTTTCTTGTTTCCTCGTCCACGTCATCTTTTAGAATAGGATTTGTAGTGTAGAACTTGTTAAACAGCTTTACAAGCGCGGTAACGTAGCGGTTTATATAGAACGGCTCGTTCTTTTCCGCCGCGTCCTTAACGGCATCGCCGAATGCGCCGAGCTGCTTTATAAGCGTGTACGCCTCATCACTCGCCGCCTTGCTTAAATCGGCGCTTTCGTAGTCAACGCCCTCCGCGCGTCTTAAAATGCTTCTGCCGCGTGCGTAGCCGTACTGACAATACGGTGCGCTTTCACCCTCAAAATCAAGCATACTTTCCCAGCTAAACACAATATCCTTTTCGCGCGAGGAGTGCAGGAACGTGTATAAAATCGCGCCTATACCAATCTTCTTCGCCGCGTCGTCAATGTCGTCAACCTTGGAATTATTCTTCTCTATAATCTCTCTCGTCTTTTCAATCGACTCGTTCAGTACGTCCTCCAGGAACACCACATCACCGTGGCGTGTTGACATAGCCTTGCCGGGCAGCTTCACAAGCCCGAAACCGACGTGCTTGCAGCCCTTTGACCAATCCCAGCCCGCCTTGTCCATAACGGCAAAAATTTGCTTGAAGTGAAGCGACTGCGGAAGTCCTACGACATATATATTTTTATAGAAATCATATGTTCTGTGGCGGTAAAGCGCGGCGGCAATGTCGCGCGTCGCGTAAATTGTTGCTCCGTCGGATTTTAAGATTATACACGGCGGCATATCGAGGTCACTAAGGTCAACGACCTGCGCGCCCTCGCTCTCGGTCAATAGGTTCTTATCGCGGAGAATTTCCACGACCTCATCCATTTTATCCGAGTAAAACGCCTCGCCGTTGTATGAGTCAAACTCAACGCCGAGCATATCATACACGCGCTTAAATTCAACAAGGCTTATATCCTTGAAATACTGCCATAATTCCGTTGTTTCCTTATCCCCGTCCTCCAGCTTTTTGAAGTATTCACGCGCTTCATCGTCCAAAGCGGGGTCTTTTTCGGCTTCCTCGTGGAATTTAACATATATTTTAAGAAGCTCGTTAATCGGGTCCTTTTCAATCACCGCTCTGTCGCCCCAACGCTTGTACGCGCATATGAGCTTACCGAACTGTGTGCCCCAGTCGCCGAGGTGGTTTAAGGACTGCACATTGTAGCCAAGATGCTTGTAAATTCTCGCAAGCGAATTACCGACAGCCGTTGAGAACAGGTGACCGATATGGAACGGCTTTGCGATATTCGGCGAGGAATACTCGACAAGAACGGTCTTTCCGCCGCCTATGTCTGACTTGCCCCAATCCGAGCCTGCTTCACGCGCCGCTGTAACAGTATCTTTGATGTATTTTGCGCGGTTAAAGAAGAAGTTTAAATAGCCGCCCTGCGCCTGAGCCTTTTCAATATACTCGTCACCGCTCAATCTTTCCGCCAGTTCCGCCGCAATCGCAGGCGGCGCCTTGTGCATTATACGCGCCAAGGGAAAGCACGGGAAAGCAAGATCGCCCATCTTTTCATCGGGCGGTGTTTCAACTGCGCCTGTGACCGTTTCACGGTCAAGATCCGTTATCTCGATAATTTTGTCAATTATATGCTGTTTAAAATCCATTTTTTTGCTCCTTAATCTGAATATACAACTATTCTATCATAAATTTACGTGCAAATCAAATCTTAACCGAAATTGTAACGCCGTCGCCCAAAGGCAAAATTGACGTATGCAATTCCTTATGCGCCATAAGCGCGTCAATGTAGTCACGAAGACGCTTCACAATCGTAATCTTGCGCCGTACTACGTGGTTATCGTCGGCTGTCATACCCTTGTAGAGAATATTGTCGGAAATCAGTATGCCGCCTTTTTTTAAAAGCCTTACACATTCGTCAAGCATATTGACATAATGCGCCTTGGGTCCGTCGAGAAAAATCATATCAAACGAGTTTTCGTCATCAATATAGGACAGGTAATCCTTCGCATCTGCCTCAATAACGTCAATCCTG
>JAFQYK010000511.1 GCA_017406485.1 Clostridia bacterium | reverse complement strand
TACCGAAAAGCGCTACTATAATATACGCCGCAAGCGAGGATATAAGGCATGGCACAATGCCGGGATAATACATATGTCCTATGCTTGATATGCCAAGCGCGAAAAACGCCGCCGTTATAGGAGTTCCGAACAGTGCGGAGAAAACTGCGCTCATTCCGCACATTATGGCAACGTGCATACCGTGCTTACCTATGCGGCACACCTTACCAATCACGCTGCCTATGCTGCCGCCAAGCTGCAGCGCGGCGCCCTCCCTGCCGGCGCTTCCGCCGAACAGGTGCGTTATAACTGTACTGATAAAAATAAGCGGTGAGATTACAAACGGCACACCGTCGTGGCTTCTTATCGAGTCAATAATACTGTCTGTTCCCTTGTTGGAAAGCATATTGGCGCGCTTGTAAATCCAGACTATTCCAAGTCCGCCGACAGGCAGCATAAATATAAGCCAGTCGTACTGCATAAAAAGCGTGTCGGATTTGTGTACAGCCGTATGGAACAGTGCGCCTATAACTCCGCCGCATACGCCTATAAGTGCAGCAATAAACCCCCATTTAAAAAATACGCGCAGATACTCCGACGCGCTTTTGAGCTTTTCCTTCATAAGCTCCTTGTACATTTCCACCGTCTCCTTATCTAAGTTCCTCTTTAAGTCCGTTCAGGCCGCGGATAATATCGTCATATGTTTCGTCAAAATTATGCGTGTACCAGGGGTCGGCTATGTCGCCGTTCTCACCGGCAAATTCCAACAGCTTGTACACCTTATGATGCGTGTCAGCGCCTATTATGCGGTTTATGTTGCGGATGTTCCAACTATCCATTCCGATTATGTAGTCGAACTCGTCATAGTCGCGCTTCGTCATCTGACGCGCGCGCTTACCGTCGCAGCTTATACCGTACTCCGCGAGCTTGCGCCTTGTGCCGTAATGCACGCCGTTACCGATTTCCTCGGTACTTGTAGCGGCTGACTCAATATAAACGTCAAGCCCTTCCCTCTTTGCCATATCCTTCATCAAAAACTCCGCCATCGGGCTTCTGCATATATTCCCGTGGCAGACGAACAGTATTTTTTTCATAGTTTTGCCTTTCTTATTCTATTATCACAATACATTATAAGCATTTCCGACAAAAAAATCAAGACCCGCAATAGCGGGTCTTTCAGGTTATGGCTGACACAAATCGTCGAGCGATTTGAATTCGTAGCCGTTGGCGATGGCGTATTGGATTACACGTTCAAGAACATTGGCGTTATCCTTTGAAACGGCGTGCAAAAGGTATATCGCGCCGTCGTGCATATATTCGGTAATCATATTATACGCCTTTGTTTCGCCCGGCTGGTTATGCACATCATAATCCATATAGGCATAGCTCCACAAAATAGTGTTGTAGCCCATATCTCGAGCTACGGCAAGCACTCTTTCGCTGAACGCGCCCTCAGGCGGCCGCATATAGTACGTTGTATAGCCGAAATCATTTTGCAGTCTGTCGGATACTCTTTCAAGCTCCGACATAATCCTCTCTGTACTGCATTTTGCAAGATTGGGATGATTTACGGTATGATTGCCTATCGAAAAACCGCGGTCAATCATTTCCTGCACAAGATCGGGACGTTCATCGAGAAATTGCCCTGTTACAAAGAAGGTCGCCGGAACATCATATTTTGTAAGCACATCCATAATCTGCGGTGTGTAGCCATTCTCGTAGCCCTCGTCAAACGTCAGATATATCGCGTGCGGTCTTGTGTGGTCGATATAAAAGCCGCCGTAGTTTTCGAGCTGTGTTTTCTCCCAGTCACTCATTCTCGGCTCATCACCCTTAACTCTCACAAAGCCCCAGTGACGCTCCGCATTGGGATATACGGTGTAGTCGGTAGCCGACAAATCCCACGAGGAATGTTTTTCCCTCGTATATATGCGCTTCGCCCTCTCAAGCGGCACATATTCAGTTTCACTCAAACCCGGTATAGTCACAAACAGGGCGCGCTTTTCGTCATCCCATCCGAAATTTCCGAACACCGCTACCTTGTCAAGCAAAATCATCATTGAACCGTCCAGCCAGTATGACTCGGTTTCAACGCCGTCCAGCATAACACGGATATTTGAATTTCCGCTCACGCCGTGTACAGTGCCTTTTCTCTGATACGGCAGCGCCACATTTTCTATGCCGCTTATTTCCGTAACCGATTTGTCGCGCGTTATATTAACCGTCGCTTTTTCTTCATTATAATCAATCTTAAAGCCGTAGCTTGCCAAATCTCTTACATAAATTCCGCAGTAGTCATTTATGTTATAGCAAGGTATCGGATAATTGTTGATATAGGCGGATACGTCATAATATGTGACCTCGGTTCCGCCGGGAGCCGCTGCAAAACAGGCTGTGTTTGCGGCAAGTATCATTGCCGCCGCTGCTGATAAAATTTTCTTCATATACTATTACCTCCCCTGTATCAATAGCTTAATACACCTCGCCGCCGTTGTCAAGCCAAAGGTTTACGGCATAATTTTGTATAAAACCACAATAATTTGCAAAACAGTTGAAATCTGTCCGAAAATGTTATATACTGATTGTGTATAACTTTAAAATCAACAAGAGAAAGGATTATTCTATGATTAAGGATAAAGCAATCGGCGAGGAATGCGGTGTTTTCGCTATCTATGATCCGGCAGGTGACTGCGCCAGAACCGCGTATTACGGACTTTATGCCCTGCAACACCGCGGTCAGGAAAGCTGCGGTATAGCTGTAAACAACAACCGTGACATCACCCACTACAAGGATATGGGACTTGTCAATGATGTTTTCAATGACGAAATACTCACAAAGCTCGGCGGTACAATGGCCTGCGCGCACGTGCGTTACTCAACCACCGGCGAGAGTATGAGAGAAAACGCGCAGCCGCTGGTGCTCAGATACATCAAGGGCAATATCGCAATCGCGCATAACGGTAACCTTGTAAACAAGGGTCGTCTTATGAACGAGCTTAGCGTTACGGGCGCGATTTTCCAGACCACGACCGACACGGAAATGATTGCATACACAATTGCAAAGGAAAGACTTAACTGCGGCAGCATCGAAGCGGCGGTTGAGAGAGCAGTTCCGCATTTAAAGGGCGCGTTTTCTCTTATCGTTATGAGTCCCCGTAAGCTCATAGCGGCGCGTGACCCGTGGGGCTTCCGT
>JAFQYK010000510.1 GCA_017406485.1 Clostridia bacterium | reverse complement strand
TGCGGCACCTGCGGAGACAGATATTACCGAAAGAAAGCAGCGACCGGAACGAATTATGAACGGTATATATGGCGCTGCCGGATTTACAACAATAAAGGTAAGGCATATTGCGACAGTAGACAGATTACCGACAAAACCCTCTGCACTCTTGCCGATGAATTTGACAAGGAAATATCAAGAATTGAAATTCTGCCCGGCTTCAAGGTGCGCTTCATCTTTACTGACGGAACGGATGCGGTACGGGAATGGGAAATTGACCGTAAATGGTCAGATGAAATGAAACAAAAGAATTATGACAATCTAAGGAGGAATACCAATGCCAACAGTAAGAGTAATACCTAAAACAAAAGTTAATGTGTTCAGTGATGAGCTTATAGGCAGCACTCAGAAAAAGAAGGCGGCAGCCTATGCGAGAGTTTCAACTGATACCGAGGAACAGCTTACAAGCTATGAGGCTCAAAAAACATATTATGAGAACTATATACGAAAAAAGGATGATTGGGAGTACGCCAGAATATACGCTGACGAAGGTATAACAGGCACCTTGCTAAAAAACAGAAAAGAATTCAATAGAATGGTTGATGACGCGGTTGCCGGGAAAATTGATGTGATAATCACAAAATCAGTCAGCCGATTTGCAAGAAACACTGTTGATACTCTGAAAACGGTCAGGATGCTCAAGGATAAGGGTGTTGAGGTTGTATTTGAGAAAGAGAATATCCGGACATTTGATCCTAACTGCGAGTTGGTATTAACCATCATGGCGAGCCTTGCACAAGAGGAGAGCCATTCAATATCCAAGAATGTGCAGTGGGGATGGTCGCAGCGTATTGCAGCCGGAAAGGTAAGTATGGCATACGGACAGTTCCTCGGCTATGAGAAGGGCGAGGACGGCAAGCCGAAGATAGTGGAGAGCGAGGCAAAGATTGTACGGAAAATCTATCGTATGTTTCTTGAAGGCAAGTCGCCGAACTATATTG
This sequence comes from Clostridia bacterium, assembly GCA_017406485.1. Lineage (GTDB taxonomy): Bacteria > Bacillota > Clostridia > UBA1381 > UBA1381 > Hominilimicola. Next base: position 1,102 of record JAFQYK010000510.1, on the reverse strand, counting down.
CAAAGCATTTAACAAGCGAGGGTATTCCAACGCCGACAGGACGCAGTAAATGGTCTACCTCATCTGTAACCTCAATCCTTAAAAATGAAAAATACTGCGGAAACGCATTACTTCAAAAGACATTCATAGTCGATTATCTGACGCATAAGGCTAAGAAAAATGAAGGCGAAAAGGAAAGCTACTTTGTAACCGGCAGTCATCCTGCGATTGTATCGCAGGAGGTTTGGGACATGGTGCAGTTTGAATTTGACAAACGCTCGCGTGACGGGAATTACAAGCCTACAAAGACCTGTTTTTTCGGCAAACTTTACTGCGCCGACTGCGGTGGTATGTACGGCTCAAAGGTGTGGCATTCCAACGATAAATACCGAAGGGTAGTATGGCGGTGCAATAAGAAGTATGAGAACAAGAAAAAATGCGAAACGGCGGTCGTAAACGAGGAGACAATTAAAGCCGGGTTTCTAAGCGTATTCAACAGCCTCATATCCAACCGTGATGAGATAATGGAGCTTGTTAAGGGAACTATTGATAAGCTGCTTGACACCGAGGCAATAGACGACAAAATAGCCGTGGCACAAAGCCATGTTGATAAAAGGGTAAATGAACTGAGCGAATATGTGAAGCTCAATATGCGGACTGCCATCGCGCAGGACGAATACAGAAAAAAGTATTCAAAGCTAAACGAGGCTCACGAAAAAGCGGAATGTGAGCTTAAGAAATACGAGAATGAGAAAACGGAGCTTATAAACCGCAGAAAACGCTCCGAGGCGTTTATGCGGATGCTTAAAGAAAACGATACTCTGCTGACTGAATTTGACGAGGGGTTGTTCGCGGTAACGGTTGAAAATGTAAACGTTTACAAAAACAAACTCGTTTATGTGTTCAAGGACGGCTATACAAGTGAATACGAACTCTGACAAACAAAGAACCTACGGTTAATGGTACCGTAGGTTCTATTTTTTGTGTGCCGAGTATGGCATTTGACTTGGCGGTGAAAGTCCGCTATGGGGGTACATATCAACCAACCATTAGGGAAGCGCAAGCTATCCGTCGTGAGACGAGAAGTGGAGAAAGCGTGAAACAAAGCCGTGGCTCGATGTAC
>JAFQYK010000509.1 GCA_017406485.1 Clostridia bacterium | reverse complement strand
GTACATGCAGGAAAAGATAACATGCATGTACCATTCACACCACTTCACGCAGAAACCGCAAGGTAAAGAATGCGGATGGGTACAAAAGAGTTTAACTAAAACGGATATTACCATTGAGAATTTAGCTATAGCTTTATGTTATGGAGCGTCGTTTAAGCCCGCTGTATTGGAGGGCGGTAACAAAGCTGAAAACTGGAAACAGCAACAGTTATTCGGTTTAGATTTTGATGAGGGCATTACGATTGAAGAAGCATACAACAAGGTTGTATCTTTGGGAATTACGCCTTGCTTCTTGTATACCACATTCAGCCATAAAGAGCAGCATCATAAATTCCGTATGATTTTCTGCACCGATATGGTTATTACAGACGGTCAAACACGGGATAAGTTACAAGCTACCCTTATGGGTGTTATCGGTGGTGTTGATAAGGTATGTTTCAACCGCGATAGACTATTCTTTGGCGGTAAGAGTAATGAGGTCTTATATGCTGAATATGACGCACGTATAGGTGCTGATGATATTATAAAGCAGTATTGGAAGGATGATTACGAGCAGTACATACCGCACGAACCAAATAAGAAAAAGAAGTCTGCTGTTGTCAAGAAATCTAAGGCAAATAATAGACAGAAAAGCACTGTAAATGTTGATTATACGGACAATACAGATGCAATATCTACTCTCAATGTTGCTTTACTACAAGAGCGTTTAGGCATCAAGGGGGTTTTATGCAATACTGATAAAAGAAGATCTTCTTTATCAGTATTGACAAAATCCAAAAACGGCTTAAATACTGGACTTGACAGTGATAATTATATAGACATTCAGCAGTTTAACAATGAAGCAGAATTGTATGATTATATTAACTCTATCGACTTATATGAGTTTTTAGGTGTTCCGAATGGATTTTTCCGCTGTATCTTGCCTAAACATAAAGACGATACAGCTTCAGCGCATATTTACACAACCGATGACGGAACACAGATATATAAGTGCTTCGGTTGCAATCAAGCGAGAACTATAGTGTCAATAACGGAACAATTATCCGGTTGTAAGAGACATGAAGCCATAAAACTCATCAAACAAGTGTACAAAATTGACTACAAGCCTACTGAGTGGGTTGAGCAACAGAGAAAAATTATGATAGATTCTGCTCTTTATCTCAATAGTGAGGAATTTAAAAGCGCATTTCCACAATTTAATAAGCTAATACGCACGAGAAAAGTCGATGCTCAGAGAATTCTAATACACATGACAAAATATGTTAATAACGATTTGACATTGGACGGTAAACCGCTGTTCTTCGCGAGCCTTAATAATCTTATGAAGATATGCGAAACAAAGGATAAAACCAAAATGTCACAGTCAATTACGCTATTTGCATTGTTGAATATGCTTGACAAGGTTGATTTAGAGCGCATACCTGAAAATGAGCTTAATAAAGCAAAGCATATAAGCGCACAATACGGCTTTAAGAAAATTACAAATTTCTATCAGTTCGAGGAATACGGATATAACACGCTGGAGAACAGTGAACAGATTGCTGGCACACTTTTAAAGAATAACATCACGCTAAAAGGATTGAGCCGAGAATATGTACTACGCACCTTCGGCAAGGAGTTAGCTGATAAGGTATTTCCACAGTATAGGTATGAGAAT
>JAFQYK010000508.1 GCA_017406485.1 Clostridia bacterium | reverse complement strand
TTCTCATATGCGCTTCATTTATGCGCTGCTGCATAATCCTGTCAGCTTCGTTTAGCTGTACTCTGTCGTTTATGCCGCGGATTTCGTCATTGTCGGAAATAGCGTAGCCGCCGACCTTTTTACCGGCATTTAAGAGAATTTCAAGCGTGTCCGTAAGGTAATACTCGCCCTGCGCGTTGTTCGGCGTCAGCTTTGTTAAAGCGTATGCAAGGCTCTCACCGTCAAATACGTACATACCCGAATTTATCTCGTTTATCTTCTTTTCCTCGTCTGTCGCGTCCTTTTGCTCAACAATTTTTAAAACGCCGCCGTCCGCGCCGCGAACTATTCTTCCGTAGCCTGTTGCGTCGGGTAGGATTGCTGTTATGACTGTCGCCTGATTGCCGCTCGTTCTGTGATACTCTACCGCATCCTTTATAGCCTGAGCGGTTACAAGCGGAGTGTCGCCGTTTAATATTACAACCTCGCCCTTTGACTTCTTTATAAAGTCCAAAGCCTGCATTACCGCGTGGCCTGTACCCTTCTGCTCCGCCTGCAAAGCGTACTCGCACACATCACCAAGTGTTTCCTTTACCATATCGGCGCAGTGACCGACAACGGCGCATACCGCGTCTGCGCCCGCCGCCTTTGACGCGTCAATTACCCACATTGTAAGCGGTTTGCCGCATACCTTGTGCAAAACCTTGGGCATTTTTGATTTCATTCGCGTACCCATTCCTACCGCTAAGATTAAACTTGAAAAACTCATATCAATACCTCCTATAAATCCATACCTCTTGCAGTTTCTATGTCCTTGTTTATTTGCTTAATAAGTTCATCAACGCTGTCAAATTTTATGTCGCCGCGTAAACGCTTTGCAAAGCTGACGCGGATATATTCACCGTAGATGTTATCTTCAAAATCTAAAATATGGCTCTCAATCGTTACCTTTCGCGCGCCGAAGGTCGGGTTGTCGCCCACGTTTATAACGCATTTAAGCCTCTTTCCGTGGACGTATGTAATACCGGCGTACACGCCCTTTTTCGGTATCGCCATATGCTTGTCATACGCGACGTTTGCTGTCGGTATGCCCATTTTTGTGCCGTTTTGGAAGCCCTTTACAACTATTCCCTCAACGCAGAAACGCCTTCCCAAAAACAGCTCCGCCTTTTCCATATCGCCCTCTCTTATTAGGTCTCGGATATATGTGCTTGAAACAACGGTATTATCTATCTTTATAACGTCCGTCACAAGCACCTCAAAGCCGTACTTTTTGCCGAGCGTTTTTAAAAGCTCCACATCACCCATTGCCTTGTAGCCAAAGCTGTAATCATAGCCGCAGCAAACCGCCCTGACCTTCAAAATTTCACTAAGATACCTTGCAAATTCGTCGGGCGATTTTTGCATAAACTCCTGGTCGAACTTCCGCATAAATACAAAGTCGGGTTTTTCTCGGCCCAATAGCTCAATCTTTGCCTCAATGGGCGTTATAAGCTCCACGCCGCCGGAGGTCAGATCCTTGGTGTTCACGTCAAACAGCAGTATGCCGCTTTTTAAGTTATGCTCTTTCGCGTACTCTATGCCGTTTCGGATAATCGTCATATGGGCAACGTGAAGCCCGTCAAAGTTGCCGAGCGCAACAACGGTGCCTTCCGTGTACGGAACGCTGCCGCGAAGTACCTCCATTTTAGTGTCCCCCTTTACGACCAGAATGATTTTTCAAGAGTTAATTTTCCGTCAATTATTTTTGATATGCAAAGAAAATTTTTATTCTCGTCATACACGCGGTACGACTGGTTTTCTCTGCCCTTATATGTCATACGTACACCGTTGGTGACGCTTTTTTTCTGTTTTTCGTTAAGTATGATTTCGGGATATTTCTCAAATATCTTGTCTATGGGGATTAAGACATTTTTTAGTGTCCCCAGCTCGTTTAGTGTCCCTAATTCCTCTAATGTATAGCTTTCGGAAATTGCAAATATTCCCGTTTTTGTGCGGCGCAGTTTTGTCATATATGCGCCTGTACCAAGTCTTTCGCCTATGTCGGCGCAAAGGGTTCTGATGTATGTACCCTTTGAGCAGCTTACGTCTATTGTTACGGTTTTGCCGTTTATTTCCAAAATGTCTATCGAATTTATTGTGACCTTGCGCGGCTTGCGCTTAACCTCTATTCCCTGTCTTGCCAATTCATACAGCTTTTTGCCGTTCTGCTTTATCGCCGAATACATAGGCGGTATCTGCTCGATTTCACCGACAAAGCTCATAACCGCCGCGCGGATTTCGTCCCCGGTTACGTTCACTTTGCTTTCCGTTAAAATCTCACCCTCAGCGTCAAGCGTGTCGGTGGTTTTGCCTAAAACAAATTCGGCGGTATATGCCTTGTCCGACAGCGTCAGCATATCGGCTACCTTTGTGGCGGAGCCTATGCAGATTGGCAGTACGCCTGTCGCCATCGGGTCAAGCGTGCCTGTGTGACCGACCTTTTTTATACCCGTAAGCCGCCTTATTGCGTACACAATATCGTGTGAAGTTTTTCCCTGCGGCTTGTCAACAATAATTATACCGTTCATATTCTCTCCAAAGCCTTCAGGCATCCGGCTATAACAATTCTTTCAGCCTCGTCCATATTCTCCGCCTGAATTGTGCCGCCTGCCGCCTTACAGTGTCCGCCGCCGCCAAGCGCAGTTGCGACAGCCGCAACGTCGGCTTCGCCGTTTGAACGCAGGTTTATACGGTATCCGCCGGCGGTTTTCTTTATACATACGGCGATTTCCGTGCCCTCAACGCAGCGCGGGATTTCAACGAGATTTGGTATGTCCTCCGGCAGTATTCCATACTTTTCGCCGTCCTTTTCATCGACGGTTACAAGTGTGATTTTACCGTCGGCATAGCTTTTTACAGTTCCCGAAACCTCTGCTTTAAGCCTCATAGCCGCAAGCGATTCCGTATCAAAGAGAAGCCTTGCAATTTCCGCGTGGTCAAAGTCGTATTCCAAAAGATCAGCCGCTATACGCATTGTCTTTGGTGTAACGCTTGAATACTTAAAGCAGCCTGTATCGGAGCAGATTGCGGTGTATAAATCCTTTGCAATGTCGTTATCCAGCTCTAAGCCCATTTCACGGAACAGCAGCGTTACTATCTCAGCCGCCGCGCTTGCCTTGCCGTCAACAAGATTTGCGTCGGCAAAACAAGTATTTGTCATATGGTGGTCAATATTTATACTGTTGCCTATTTCG
>JAFQYK010000507.1 GCA_017406485.1 Clostridia bacterium | reverse complement strand
TTCACAAGCTCCAATAACAATATCGCGGCTGTTAATGAGGACAGTCAGATCGTAGCCGGCACAGAGGAGGGTGTCGCGCTTATCACGGCTTCGGTGACGGTAAACGGCGAAACAAAGACCACGGCGTTTCCTGTTGTGACAAAGCTTCAGGCTGCAATCAGCACAGAGGAAAGAGCGGAGTATCTTTCAAGGCTTGACACGGAATACGCGAAGTACACCGAGAGCGACTACAGACAGGATTTTTGGACACAGCTTACGGAGATTTACGAAACGGCAAAAGAAAAAATACAGTCGGAGCCGGATTCAAATATGCTTGACAAGTACCATACAGACGCATCAGGCGCCATGGCTGCTATACGTGACCACTTGAAGCCGAATGAAAAGGCATACACGGTAACGTTCAAGGAAAATCTTTATTACTGGAACGCGGAAGCGGATATTGTCTATAACGGCGATGAGGACGAACCTTCGGCAAAGGTTATAACCGCCGTATACGGCGCGGACAAGGCGTTAAAGAGCGTAGCTATCCGCGACTGCGCCGCAAATATGACCAACGATGACAGCATAAGCCTTGACAAGCTTTCCGAGAACGACGTTGTAAGGTGCTACGTATGGGACAGCACGGAAGGCATGACCCCGCTTGCTGACGCGGCAGCGACAACAATCGTAAAGCCGCCCAAGACAGTGGTATACGATTTGAGCGAAGCAAAGTATGACTCGCTTTCAACTCTCGCGGCAGGCGATGAGCTAAAGCCTATAAACGGCATAGGCGGCTTTGCAAAAATGACGCGCATAACGGGTGTAAATTATAACGTTACATATAACGGAACGCAGTACAATTTAACCGGCGGCTTCCAAAGCGGCAAGGGCAGCTTCTCAAATTCGTGTGTATACTTTAAGCCTTTCGACTGCTACAGTAAGGCGCGTATAACCGTGTTCTTCGACTCGTCATCGTCCGACCGTATAATGCGCATAGCGCAAAATGACGGTACAAAGAACGGTATAGAGCTGGGCACAATGGGCGGCAACGGTAACAGAAACATTCAAACTCTGACCGTCACAACGGACGACCTCACGAAGGACATATACATCCAGCCGCAGACAAAGGAGTCCTTCTACAAAATAATAGTTGAATATGATTACGAATAATGGTAAAATAGTATAGAAAGGGTGTGATACTATGCGCTTAAAAAAACTGATTTCAGCGGCACTTGCGCTGGCTGTAATGTGCGGAATAGGAGCGACCGTTCCGATTACGACCTCAGCCGACACGATAGAAAATGAGATAGTCGTGTACTCGCTTGACAGTACGGACTACGACTATACCGCGCTGACAAGCAGCGCAAGTACAGATGCGGCAGGCGTGCTATATCCTACAGTAAACGGACTTGCGGGCTACAGTACATGGGTAAATGCTGCAAGATCCGCTTCATACACGTACACAGATGTAAACAACACCGAACACGACTACACCTTTACACACGCATGGCAGGGAGGCGGCGGAAATAACTCCAAGCAGAGAAATCTTTATTTTACGCCGAAATCCGCCGGTAAGGTGACCGTTATATTTGACGGCAATGATAATGCTGACAGAATTATGTACATAGAGCAGAACGGCGACAAAAAACAAGAAAAGACTGTTGCAAGCGGTATAAGCACACTCAGTATGACCTTTTCAAACACGACGCAGCCGATATACATCTATGGCGGCGGTTCAAATAAAAACATCTAC
>JAFQYK010000506.1 GCA_017406485.1 Clostridia bacterium | reverse complement strand
CCTATAAACGCGTCGGGCAAATGTCAGAACGGCGAAATGAAGTTCAGACTGCGTGACCGCAAAAACGAGGAATTTCCGTTTTTGTGCAGCGGCAAAAGGGGAGAATGTAAAAGCGTTCTCTTAAATTCAAAGCCCATATATATGGCGGACAAGCTTGCGGACATCACAAAGCTGAATATAAATGGGCTAAGATTGATATTTACTGTTGAAAATTTCTCACAATGTGGTAAAATAATAGATGAATACAGACGCGCGCTTGCGGGTGAGAAGATCATAAACACGCTTGACGATTTTACACGCGGACATTTTTACCGCGGCGTGCTGTAATGAAAGGAAAACAAATGTCAGATTTTATATTAGCTTCCGCGTCACCAAGACGTAAGGAGCTTTTGGAAAGGCTTGGGATTGATTTTGAAATAATTGTTTCCGAAGCAAATGAGGGTTCTATACCGAAGGACATACCTGTAAAGCTGTATGTTCAGGAGCTTGCAATGTTAAAGGCGTGCGCCGCGGCAAGGCAGGTATTAAAAAACAAAAACGCGCTTGTAATAGCCGCCGACACCGTTGTAACGCTTGACGGTGAAGTGTTGGGCAAGCCAAAGGACGGGGAGGACGCGTTTAATATGCTGAAATCGCTTTCGGGGCGTTGCCACGAAGTATACACCGGTATATGTGTTATGCGTATGCGTGACGCGAAAACGGTGTGCCGCGCGGTTAAGACAGACGTGCGCTTTAAGGAGCTTACCGACGAAAAGGTACGTGCCTATATTGCCACGGGCGAGCCGATGGATAAGGCGGGCGCGTACGGTATACAGGGCATAGGTGCCGTCCTTGTGGATGGCATAGACGGTGATTACTTTAACGTAGTAGGCTTGCCGCTTGCCGCGTTAAGTGACGTATTGGAAAATGAATTTGATGTAGAAATACTTTAAAGGAGACAGAGAGATGGGATTACTTTCAAAGGATATAGGAATTGACCTTGGAACAGCGAACACGCTCGTATATGTGCAGGGTAAGGGAATTGTCGTGCGTGAGCCGTCCGTTGTGGCGATAGATAAGTACGAGGGCAAGGTACTTGCCGTAGGAAACGAGGCTAACGAAATGATAGGCAGAACGCCTGAAAACATTGTCGCGGTACGCCCGGTAAAAGACGGCGTTATAGCCGACTTTGACATAACACAGGCGATGATACGCGCGTTTATTAAGGAAGCAAATGTAAGTAATATTTTTAAGCCGCGCGTTATCGTTTGTATTCCGTCGGGAATAACAGAGGTTGAGCGTCGTGCCGTTGAGGAAGCTGTTATACAGGCGGGTGCGAAATCTGTCGCACTTATTGAGGAGCCGATGGCGGCGGCAATAGGCGCGTCACTTCCGGTTGACGAAGCGACTGGCAGTATGATTGTCGATATAGGCGGCGGAACGACCGAGGTTGCCGTTATATCTCTCGGCGGAATAGTTGCTTCAAAGTCAATAAGAATAGCCGGCAACGCCCTTGACAGCGCAATCGTGAATTATCTCAAAAAGGAGCATCAGATAAACATAGGCGACAAAATGGCCGAGGATATAAAGATAACCATTGGCTCGGCATATGAGGATGATGAGGAGGCAGTGCGCGAGGTGCGCGGACGTGACGTTTCAACAGGCCTTCCGAAAACGACGCAGATAAAGGAAAGCGAGATAAGAAAGGCAATAAGCGAAAACATAGACGAAATGGTTGAAGCGATTAAACTCACGCTCGAAAATACCCCGCCGGAGCTTGCGGCGGACATAATGGAGCGCGGCATAACGCTGACAGGCGGCGGCGCGCTCATAAAGGGACTTGACAAGCTCATAACAGAAGCTACAAAAATACCGACCCACGTTGCGGAATATCCGCTTGACTGCGTGGTAATCGGTACAGGCAGGTCGCTTGAAAACATAAGAGAGCTTACCGACAAGGCAAAATAATTTGTCGGGCGGAACGGAGATAATTATGCTATCAGAATTATTCAAAAAGAAAAGCATACGCATTGCGGCAATAGTGACGGCAGTAGTTTTGCTGTCTGTTGTTGTGGCGCACTTTATCGGTACAAATCCCGTGTCGCAGGCAGTGAGGACGGTGTTCTCGCCGTTTCAGAGCGGCTTTGCGTATTTGACGAACGGCATCAGGAATACAGCCGATTTCCTTGCCGAAGCAAAAACCTATAAGGAAGAAAACGAGCGGCTTGTGACCGAGATAAACGAACTGAAAAAACAGAACAGGGATATAACGAACTACCGTGAAGAAAACGAGCGTCTTATGAGCATCTTAGGTTTATCGAACAGCCTTGACGGTTACACCTCCGTTGCGGCGACGGTAATCGCGTACTCGTCAAACAACTGGTACGACACGATTGAGATAAGCCGCGGAGCGCTTTCGGGCGTAAGCGTCGGTAACGCGGTCATAACGCCGGACGGCGTTGTGGGTAAGGTGATTGAGGTAGGACCTACCTGGTCGGTCGTTTCGGCTGTGTTAAGTCCTGACAGCGCGCTCGGTGTTAAGATTTCAAGAACGGGCGATGTTGCCGTTGTTGAGGGCGATAACGAACTTTACACGCAAAGTTTCTGTAAAATGACCTTTATAGACAAGGGTTCAAATCTCATAGTCGGTGACCTGCTCGAAACCTCCGGCGCGGGTGGAGTTTACCCTGCTGGACTGAATGTCGGCGCGGTGCGCGAGATAAGCGCGGACGCTATGGGTAATCTGAACTATGCGATAGTGGAGCCGGCTGTTGATTTTTCGCGCCTTTATGAGGTGCTTGTTATAACTGGTATGAATTGATTGGAGCAGAGAGTTGAGATATTTTAAAACTGGTGTTTGGATTTTTATTATATTTCTTATACAGACAGTTATCCTCGCAAGGGTACACGTTTTTTCGGCGATGCCATCGGTGGTTCTGCCATTCGTTGTATGCGTTATGCTTTTGGATGACGACTATAAAAGCGCGTGGGTGATGAGCCTTATCTGTGCTTTCGGCGCGGGTGCGCTCTGCGGCAGGGAATTTATAGTTCAGGTGCTTTTTACCTTCTACACCTCCCTCATAGTTTTTGCGCTCCGCAAAAAGCCGCTGTACATAGGCGGATTTATAAAGAGTATCGGGTGGACGTTTATTTTGTCGGGTATTATGGAAATAATCTTCCTTGTACTGCGTTCGCACACACTGACAACCGATATGCTTCTTTACGCAGCATTGCCGACGGCTATAATAAACGCAATTTTTGTATTTGCAATCTATCCGGTTTTAAAGTGGACGATGTATAAGGATGAAAAGAAAAAGCTTTTGATAGGAGATATAATTTAAGCTATGCCAAACAGTAAAGCGAGATTTTTTATATTAAACTTAATAATCGTCATAATGCTTGCCGCGGTTGTATGGAAGCTGTTTGACCTGCAGCTTGTGAAAGGTGACCAGTACGTTACGGTTGCGAAGGAGCGCCTTACGACCAACATAGTAGCAAAGGCGCCGCGCGGTGAGATACTTGATAAATACGGTACGCGGCTTGTTTCAAATAAGGTCGGGTACTCTGTTGTGATGCAAAAAACCGATCTTGGCGACAGCGAGTTTAATGATATAATAAAAAAACTTGTGGACGTATAGTATCTTCACGGCTGCGATTATTATGACAATTTACCGATAAGCTTCGCGCCGTATACGTTCGATTTTAAGGACGAAAACGAGGATGGCTCCAATGCGGACGAGCGAACAGCGTGGTATTCCTCAAACGCTTCAAAGGGCATAACCGATAAGAT
>JAFQYK010000505.1 GCA_017406485.1 Clostridia bacterium | reverse complement strand
CACGCTTGAAATTATCAAGCTCACAAACGAGGAAGACCCGTATGTTGCGGTTGACCATATTCAAATTCAGCCAACACTTGACGGTAACTACTATGTAGCGGCTATACCCGACGATGCGGAAACGGCAGAGCTTACGGTATCTACAATCCTGCCGAACGCGAAAGTCAAGATAGGCGCAAACGGAGTAACATACAGCACAATCAGTGACATTGTATATACGGTAAATGCCGACGAGCTTGCCGCAAACGGATATGAGGACGTACCGTTCACCATATTCCCGCAGAGTGCAGATCCGAAGCAGCAGATAATCAGACTCTACACCGAATCAACAGATCCGAGGGTAGGTCAGATTAAGGTTACCGTTTATGATACAGACGATACAACAGAGCTTGACACGTACTATGCTAAATACGATACGGTTCAGCAGCAGTACTATGTACAGATACCCGCCGACTATGACAACGCAAGACGCGTAAAAATTGAAGTAAGCGGTAAATCGGCAGACTCCGGAGCATACGCAGTTGAGTACGACACATCATGGGCAAATACCAAGACAATTCTTGACGGCGTAAGCGACAGCGACTATGCTGATCCGTACACGCTCGACAACGTTCATACAAAGGGTATTGTAACAAACTACGGCATAGCGATACTCCCCGCGGACAACAGCAAGGATACTAAGCTTACGGATTACAGACTTGCGGTTATCAAGTCAACAAAAGACATATCCGTAGGCGCTAAGACCGTTAAGATGACCGATTACAAGCCGGGCGAAGAAGATGCTGATGATAATCACGTACTTAATGCGAACATCATATATGGCGCGTCGGGCGTGAATATCAGAGTTGAGCTTGACCAGCCTTACGAGCAGGTGGCTATCGGCAGAAAGGTAGACGAAGTCTACAACATGGGCGAATATGAGAAGCTCACCGAGCAGGTTGCGGAGGGCGGCAAGAACTATCTGTTGTTGTCAAATCAGTACCTCAACGCTGAATCTCTCGGAATGACGCAGTATAAGCTCATGGTTAAGTCAAGCGAGAACGATACCGATCCGGCAGAGTATTATCTGACACTTACATACGTTCAGGATGACGTTTCGGTTGAGCTTGTAGAGTATAAGGTTAATCCGATTGTAACCTACACCTCTGCAACTAAGGAAACCAATACGGAGAAGGTATACCAGTATTATATCGCGGTAACAGAAAAGGCATATAACGACAACGAGCAGATGACAATTCATGTCAAGGCTGCCGATGAGCATGCAAAGGTTACTGTTGCAAATTCACCCGACCTTTCGGATGAAAATGCGGTATACGTACCGGGCAACACCGGCACAAACCAGAGTGTTGCGGCTCAGAGTCTTGAGCACCTCATCCTACTCAAGGATTACATAGTTCTTGACACAGAGGTTGATGAAAACGGAGATCCCGAGCCCAAGAGGTACTTCAGATTTACTGTAACCGGCGAAACGGGATTTGAACAGACTTATAAGATTTATATTACCGTTCAGTCGGCAGATACATCGCTTGATATTGTTAAGGCGGGCGAGACTCCGGCAGCGATTGCCGATGCGGCAGACGCGCTTGATTACAGCCGTATCCGGACAAACTACAACAAGACAGCAAGCGCGAACTCGAACAGTGATATTTATGATACAGATTTCGACGGCTACTTCATAACCGTTGATAAGGATGCTGCCACGGCTTCCGTAAAGGTTAAGGCTAAGGATGAGCATGCCAAGGTTGCAATCGGTCCATTCCTCACCAGGGAAGACTTCGACATGATGATCGACGACAGCCAGAACGCGTATGTAAAGCCCGCTTATATAAGCAGCATCTATGCAGATAAGGCAACCGCTGACTTAAACGGCGGCGGCGCATACTATTCCGCAATGACTCAGGAGAACGCGGTATACAGTTTGTCAAATGACAACAGATATAAGGCTATAACGGCAGATCCGGTAACGATAAATCTTAGCGAGGGTATTTTCGTACCTATCGTCACAATGGCTGAGAACGGCACAACGACAGATATCAAGTACCTCTTGATCCGTGAGGATAAGTCAGACCTGTCGCTCCTTGACGACTATGACAATGAACTTTACGGTATCTATGTAAAGGTTTACTACGCTGACGGCGACGCCAACGGTATATGGGAGCCTGCGGAATATGACGACAGTACAGGCGAGTACAACGTCGGTATTCCGAACAATATGAATAACGTTGACAT
>JAFQYK010000504.1 GCA_017406485.1 Clostridia bacterium | reverse complement strand
TCATCCGTTTCCGCTACAATTTCCGTCTGACCTATGCCGTTCGGGTACACAAGCCCCTCTTCATCAACAAACGCAACCGACTCATCAGCGCTTTTCCACGTAACCGTTTTTATAGTCGCGTCAACGGGCAAAACATTTGCCCGGAGCTGCGCCGTAACGGGTCTGTCGGCGTAAAGCGTCATACTCTCGGGATGGATTTCCACACCCTCGGCAGGTTTTACGGTGCTGACCTTCATACGCGCCTTTGCCTTGCCGGCGGTCATTTCCACAACCGTCTCCCCCGCCTTACCGGTGGGCGTTACAACGCCGTTCGCGTCAACGGTGGCTATGGTGATGTCGCCTGATTTAAACGAAATCTTTTTCTCGGTGGTATTTACCGGCATAATTGCTGTTTCTATTTTCTCCGGCTTATTCTCCCTGCCGGCGTAAAAAAGTATCCTGCCCTTTTTAAGATGAATTGCGTCCGCCTCAATTTTTCCGAAGGTGCAGAGGTGCGAAAAGTATACTTTGTCGGAAACGTACTCATTATCGTCGGTGTTTACATTATAGGCAGCAAAAACAGACGGCAAAAATGCCGCAAAAATAACACAAATCAGTATGTACAGCCTTTTCATAACATCACCGCCTTTTAGTTTATTGTATAAAATATTTGCCGTCGTGTCAATGGAAACATATTGATAATGACTTTTTTCGGAAAAAACATTGTCAAATTGCGGAAAATGGTATATAATTAGTGAGTATATGCAGAAATTTTATTAGGAGGACAGATTACAAATGTCAAATATAGAAAACACCGAAAACACAAAGGAATTATCAGAGCTGCTGCAGGTGCGCCGCGACAAGCTCACAGAGCTTCAGAACGATGGCCGCGACCCGTTCAAGATTACAAAGTTCAACCGCACCCACACCTCCGGTCAGGTTTACGAAGGCTATACCGAGGAGGACAGGGAGATTACAAAGCGCGGCAGTGACGAAGTACAGCACATAAAGGCGAAGATTTCACCGCTTGACGGACAAAACGTGTCCGTTGCGGGACGTATTATGTCAAAGCGCGGTATGGGTAAGGTCGGATTTGTGCATATTTCGGACATAGACGGTCAGATACAGCTTTTCGTCAAGAAGGATATTTTGGGCGAGGAGGAGTATAACCGCTTCAAGAAGCTCGACATAGGCGACATCATAGGCGCGTCGGGTGAGGTGTTCACCACGCAGACGGGCGAGATTTCGATAAGAGTTGACAATATTACACTTCTCTCAAAGTCGCTTCTGCCGCTTCCCGAAAAGTTCCACGGTATGACGGACACGGATTTACGCTACCGTCAGCGTTACGTTGACCTTATTATGAACGCGGATGTTAAGAATACGTTTGTAATGCGTTCAAAGATTTTGACGGCTATAAGAAACTATCTTGACTCACGCGGTTATTTGGAGGTTGAAACGCCTATCTTGAACACAATCGCGGGCGGCGCGGCGGCAAGACCGTTTATCACACACCACAACACGCTTGATATGGATATGTATCTTCGTATCGCGACAGAACTCCACTTAAAGCGTCTTATTGTAGGCGGTATGGAAAAGGTTTACGAGATGGGCAGACAGTTCCGTAACGAGGGTATGGATATTAAGCATAACCCCGAATTTACCTCGATTGAGATTTATGAGGCGTTTGCGGACTATAACGATATGATGGATTTAACCGAAAACCTTATGCGCTATGTTGCCGAGGAGGTTTGCGGCACGACCAGGATTACTTATCAGGGCGTTGAGGTTGACCTCGGACATTTTGAGCGTCTTACAATGATTGACTCGGTTAAGAAGTACGCCGGCGTTGACTTTAACGAGATTACAACCGATGAAGCGGCGCAGGCGATCGCAAAGGAAAAGGGTCTTGAGGTTGAAAAGACAAAGAACACGCGCGGCGATATAATTGCGCTGTTCTTTGACGAGTATGTTGAGGATAAGCTCGTTCAGCCGACGTTCATAACCGATTACCCCGTTGAGATTTCACCGCTTGCAAAGAGAAAGCCCACACAGCCCGAATTAACTGAAAGATTTGAGGTATTTATTACAGGACGCGAGTTTGGTAACGCCTTTAGTGAGCTTAACGACCCGATTGACCAGCGCGAGAGATTTATGCGTCAGGCGGAATTACGCGCGGCGGGCGATGATGAGGCAAACGAAGTGGATAATGACTTCTTAAACGCCCTCGAATACGGTATGCCCCCCACAGGCGGATTGGGTATCGGCGTGGATAGATTTGTAATGTTGCTTACTGACAGCTACTCAATAAGAGATGTACTCTTATTCCCGACAATGAAGCCGATAG
>JAFQYK010000059.1 GCA_017406485.1 Clostridia bacterium | reverse complement strand
ATAGTAAACGCAATATTGAACGCTATACTGCTTAGAAGAAAATACCCTGATTTAACAAGCAACGTAGGAATAGGGGAGATATTAAAGTCGGTGGCGGCAACCGCGGTTATGGCGGCGGTGGTTATCGCGCTTTACAATATATTTATGCTCCGCTTTGACGGGGTTTTGGGAAGCATAATTCTTGCCGCAATTTGCGGCGGCGTGGGAGTAATCGCATACGTGCTTATGCTTCTTCTGACAGGCTCAAAGGACATTAAAAAGCTGCTTAAATTCAAGAAATAGGCAGCGAAAGGAGGTAACATATGAATAGCTTTATATTATCATCACTCGCTGTATTCGGCCGCTGGTTTTTGAATTTGTGGAAGCACAGCGGCATATACGCGCTGCTGATGAGAATATACAACGGTATATCCAAGTCCTGGAAAAACAGCTCGATTATGACGAAACTAAGAAGTGACAGGGGATATGCCACATCGGGAAAAAGCCTTACAGGCAAAGCGGCATTCCTGCCGTTCAGGCTTTTGGGACTGATACGCGACAAGGCGGCGGATTTTTTTGAAGCCAACATCCGTGACAGCTTTATATGCCGCTGGTCAAAAAAGTACATTCAAAACTTTATGGCATTAAATACGCGATTTTTCGGAATAATGCTCGCATCGGCGTCACTGGCGTACTGCATAAGGCTAGGACACGTTTCAAAACTTGCTGTTATTGCCGGAACAGCCGGCGTTATAGTCAGCATATTTAACTACAATGTAATGTCGTTCTTAAATCCAAGTAAGTTTGTTGACATTATAAAGGGTTTTGCAGGCTTTAAGGATCTCGATTTTAACTTCTTTGACGAGGGTGAAACAAAGGGCAAGCTAAGACTTGTGCTTGCCCTCCTTGTAGGTGTTGCTGCCGGCGTCGTTATGAGTTTTAAACTGCTCTACGGCGTAGCGGTACCTTTTGCGGCGTTCTTCCTGCTGCTTATAATGTACGTGCCGGTAAGCGGCGTTTTTCTCGCCGTATTCGCCGCGCCGTTCGCGCCGACAATGGCGCTTGCCGGACTTTGCATATGGACAGGACTTGCGCTTATTATAAAATCTATTTCGGATAAGGACTTCAAATGGCGTTTTGACGGTGTGGGAGTTTGTATAGTGCTTTTCCTCGCCGTACTGCTTGTATCCTCACTGCTGTCCTTCGCTAAGCTGGGCAGCCTGAAGGTATGGGTGATGTACCTCGTCTTTGTAGGCTTCTACTTTATAATAATCAACTCGGTTAAAACAAAGGAGCAGCTATACGGAATACTGAAGCTCTTAGCCATCTCCGGCGCACTCGTCGCGCTCTACGGCGTGGCGCAGTACGTATTCGGCTGGAATACCACCAACGCGTGGATAGACGAGGAAATGTTCGAGGACTCCACAATGCGCGTTTACTCAACGCTCGGCAACCCGAACGTATTGGGCGAATACCTGCTGCTTGTACTTCCCATAGCCGCGGTATTTATGCTAAAGCCAAAGTGGAAGGAGCTTTCCAAATACGCCTACGGCGCGGCATTCTTAATACTCGCGCTATGCCTTATCCTCACGCAGTCGCGCGGCTGTTGGCTCGGCTTTATCGTAAGCGTCATAATATTTGTGACGTTCTACGAGGGCAAGCTGTGGGGACTCGTGCCTCTTGTGCTTCTGATACTGCCGTTTGTAATACCTCAGACGATAGTGGAGCGCGTTATGAGTATCGGCAATATGGAGGACACGTCAACCTCCTACCGCGTGTTTATCTGGCTCGGTACGCTCGGTATGATGAAATACTACTGGCTCGGCGGTATCGGTATGGGTGAAGCGGCGTTTGCAAAGGTATACCCGTTCTTCTCCTATAACGCGATAATCGCTCCGCATTCGCATAACACATTTTTGCAGCTTCTTGTTGAAGCCGGAATAGGCGGACTTGGAATGTTCCTTGTAATGCAGGGCGTATTTTTAAAGCAAATGTCAGTCGTGTACAGGGCGGATAACAAAAAGAGCCTTGACTCAATGACTGCGCTTGCCATAGCAAGCGGCGTGGCCGGATTTTTAGTGCAGAGTATGTTCGATTACACGTTCTATAATTACAGGGTAATGGCGGTATTCTTTATGCTTTTAGCGCTTGGAATGGCGCTAAGACATATCAAAGTACCATACGAAAGGGAGGCGGCAAAATGAGTAAAATAAAGGTCATTGAGGTATCCTCCGACACCAACATAGGCGGCGCGGGAAAATGCCTTATAACGCTTCTTGAGAACTTCAACTATAAGGACTTTGACGTAAGCGTAATTCTTCCCGAAAACAGCCTGTTAAAGCCGCATATAGACAAACTTGGAATAAAGGTAATCGAGGTAAACGGCATAGCCGACAAGTCGCTTGATTTTAAGGCGGTAAAAGCCTTGCGTGAAATCTTCAAAAGAGAAAAGCCGGACATAGTTCACACCCACGCGAGTATGTCGGCGCGAATAGCGGCAAAGCAGGCCGGCTGCAAGGTGGTATATACGCGCCACAGCGTATTCCCACCGTCAAAGAAAATCTCGCGCGGTATAGGCAAGCTCATAAACGGCGCAATAAACAACCATTACGCCGACGCGATAATAGCCGTAGCCGAAGCGGCAAAGGAAAATCTTACCGATACAGGTGTAAAGGCGAGTAAGATTGAGGTTGTCCTAAACGGCGTTGACGGTTTAGCACCGGTTTCAAGTGATGAAAAGCGTATCATAAAGGAACGCTTTAATCTGCCGGAGGGCTTCAAGGCGGTTTCGATTGTTGCAAGACTTGAGGACATAAAGGGTCACGACTACTTTATAGAAGCTGCCGACAAGCTTTTGAGAAAAGGCTATATGGCGCGCTTCTACATTGCCGGCACAGGCTCATACGAGCGGCATTTAAAGGAAAAGGTAAAGGCGATGCACCGCGAGGAGCAGATAATATTTACAGGCTTTATAACCGATGTAGACAAACTGATGGCGATAACAGATGTGCAGGCAAATGCCTCCTACGGAACAGAAGCAACGTCACTTGCTCTTCTGGAGGGTATGAGCCTTGGCATACCGGCGGTCGTATCTGACTTCGGCGGCAATCCGGGCGTTATAAAGAACTGTGTTAACGGCTACGTCGTACCGAAGCAGAACGCGGACGAGCTTGCAAAAAAGCTGGCAATACTGCTTGACAATGAAGATATATATGCCGAGATGTCGAGGGGCGCGAAGCGCGTATTCGCCGAAACCTTTACCTCAAAGGCAATGACGCGCAAAACAGAGCAGGTTTACCGCTCTTTGATGAAGTGATAAGGAGGATAAAAAGATGGCAGAAAAGAAAAGAAAATTCACGGCTGTGGACGTGATAATAATACTTGTGGTACTGGCGGCGATTGCTTTTGGTGTAAAGAGGCTGCTTCCGTCCGTAATGCATCCTTCGGGTATGCAGCATATAGACTTTACCGTTATGCTTCCGCAGCAGGATGACAACTTTGCGGAGGCGGTCAAGGTCGGGGATAAGGTTACGATAAGCCTGACAGAAAAGGACGGCGGTGTTGTTAAGGATGTCCGCACCGAACCGGCAACAGCTATTGCGTTTAACAGTCTTGACGGAAGCTATGCAAATGAAGTTGTAGAAGGCAAAACAGATGTATATGTCACGGTTGAGGCCGACGTTGTATCAAGCGACCTTGCTCTAAAGACCGGCGGCACGGCTGTAAAGGTAGGAGCCGAGGTTCCTGTTCGAGGCAAGGGATATGCGGCAATGGGCTACGTAATAGGTATAAATGACTAAGGAGGACTGTGAAGATGGATAAGAACGGAAAAATTGCAGGAAAAATCAGTATAATTGACATTCTCGTAATCCTCCTCGTAATTGTGGTAATCGCGGGAATAGCCGTACGCTACGGCAGCAAAATAACAACAGCCGTACGTTCAAGTGAAAAGTTTGAGTACACTATGAGAATTGAAAGCGTCAGAAAATATACCGTTGACGCACTCGAAAAAAAGGGCAGAATTACTGATAAAAAATCCGAGAAGGATTTAGGTAATATAGTAGATGTGCGATATGAGCCCGCTAAAATGCAGTCAACAACGGCAAACGGACGCGTGGTAATGCCGGTTATGCCGGACCGCTACACCTGCTATGTGACAATACAGGCAGTAGGACGTGAGTCGGATGACAATTACGTACTTGACGACAGCACCGAGCTTTCGGTAGGAAGAAATGTTGAACTTTATTCAAAGTATGTAAAAACCTCCGGTACAATAGAGAGCGTAAAGGTTATTGAAAAATAATAATCCCAAATTACGGAACGGCTTTTCGGCCGTTCTTTTTTTGTACAGGCTCAAATCCCGCGTCAGAGAATATAATAGCATATAAAATCATAAAATCAGAAAGGGAGAACAATTATGAACAGATTAGAGCAGTTATTAAAGGATTTTGACAAGAACCAATTACAGGAGATTAACCGCTTTTTGAACTCTGCCGAGGGTATGCGCCTGAAAAAACAAATATCGAACGCGGATAAGGATAAGCTGATACGCGAATTTTCAAGCCTTGATCAAAAGGAGATACAAAAGCGGCTTTCAACACTTAAGACCGAGGATATAAGAAAGATTATGAAAAATATGTGAGAGGGTGTTTTAAATGGCCGATATTGCAGATACTCTTAAGGGTTTACTTGGGGATGGCGCGGAGGATACGATAAAAAATGTTATGGGTTCACTTTCCCAAAACGACAGGCCTCCAATCAATACAGACGCTGACAGTATGGCTTCGCTTATGCAGATAAAGCGGATAGCCGAAGGACTTACAACAAGCAGAAGTGATCCGCGCGCAAATCTGCTTCTTTCCTTAAAGCCGTATATGCGCGATGGAAGAAAACAGTCAATAGACAATGCCGTAAAGATGATGGGAATGCTTAAAATATTGCAGCTTCTCGGCAAGCAGTAAAAAAGGAGGCGCGCTATGTACAGAACCTACAGCTATAACGATATGCCTATTCCCGCAAAAAAAAAGTCTGAGAGTGTGAAGTCTGAAATAAAATCAGATACCGCCAATAAAGAAACGCGGCAGGATAGCTTAACGCAACAGCTTCCTGAGACAAAGCATAAGGAGCCTGAAAACAAGGGCTTGCTTGCAAATCTGAAAACGGACGATATAATTCTGATTGCAATAGCGCTTGTGCTTCTTACGGAAGGCTGTGACGACAAGATACTGCTTGCCGCCATAGCGTACATATTCATATCGGAAATTCTTTAGTTTAATTTTCCTGTAAAGTGTAAATAATAGCAGTGAACAAATTTTACACGGAGGAAAATAAATGGTATACGAGCCAAAGTTCTACCGCTGCAGTGAATGTGGCGCGATACTCGAGGCAATCACGCCCCATTGCTGCGACGAGCTTTTTTGCTGCGGTAAGGAAACGGAGCTTATGCGCGCGAATGAGCTTATTACACTTGAAGAGAAGCATATGCCGGTTGTAAAGCGTGAGGGTAACACGCTCACTGTCTGCATAGGCCGGGTGCTGCACCCGATGAGCAGTGAACACAGTATTCTTTGGATAGAGGTAAAGAGCAAATACAAAACAAGGCGTGTTATGCTGAAAAAAGGTGATGATCCGGTGGTGACATTTAATATCCCCGAAACAATTCCTGTAACGGTATACTCCTACTGTAACCTTCACGGCTTATGGCGCATATCCGCCTGAACTGTTGCGGTTTTGTTACAAAAGAATACAAACGGTTTAACATTTTATTTACTTGTATGTAATATACTTGCATTGCGCCGTTATTTACATTATAATAAAATTGTCGAAAGACATAGGATAAAAGGGTTTCTTTGAAAACCCAAAAGGGCGTTTCCGTTGAAACGCTCTTTTTTTGACGCAATCTACTTAAACAGTTTTTTAACCTCGTCCAAACTAAGCTCCTGTACCGGCGCAAAAGCATCTGACGCGGTATACTTTAAAAGACTTGTCCTTAGCGCCTGAACAGTAAGATGCTGAACGCTGAAATCAAAGCCGGTAAAAAGGAAACTGCCCTTGCCGACTTTCGCTTCAAACAGCGGTGAACGCCTTATATTGCTGTAGAAGTTAGGAACAGGCTCCACCAAATATCTGAAGTCCGGCTTAAGCTCTGAAACATCGGCGCATATACAGTTGTCAATGGGGTGCTTCCACTGGAAGTCTGCATAGTCGGTTGTCGGGAAATAATCAAACGCTCCGCTTTTGCTGTCGATCATAAGACCGTTTGCTCTCTCAGAGGGGAAGTGAGCCGGTGACCAGAAGGTCGGTTTAAACAAGCCCTCAATCGGATTGTTCAGGTTGTCCTTGCTCATATGAACAATCGCCTTTCCGCCGTTTTCCGCTATATCATAGAACTTATCATCCATACCGTCTGTAAGCGACACACCGGAAATATACTT
>JAFQYK010000503.1 GCA_017406485.1 Clostridia bacterium | reverse complement strand
CTATTTACGAGATTTCCAGCATGACGAATTATTCCGGCGATTATATACTGGCAAATTCCGGTACAAAGCTCCTTACGGAAAGCGATATAAAGGGACTTTCAAAATATGACCTTGCACTGGCGCGCAACGAAATTTACGCCCGTCACGGACGCAAGTTCCAGACGCCGGAATACAGCTCGTATTTTGCCGGCAAGGCGTGGTACAAGATAAATCCGAACTATAATTATTCCGACGATAACAGCAACCTGAACGAAATCGAGCTTGCAAATATAAATCTTATATTGAAGGCAGAAAACAGATAATCAAAAGCATCAAAAAACCGCTTCTTGAAATGAAGCGGTTTTTTAGTTTATACTTTCTATATCGTATGGTGTTATCTGATATACGAAGTAGTTAAGCCAATTTGAATAGAGCAGATACGCATGTGAACGCCAACTGTTCATCGGCCGCTTAGTCGGGTCGTCATTCGGGAAGTAGTGCTTCGGGATTGACGGGTTTATCCCCTTTTCAACATCACGGAAGTACTCGTCACGAAGCGTCATTGCATCATATTCACTGTGGCCTGTGACAAAAATACGCCTGCCGCCCTTGGTGAACACGATATAAACGCCCGCCTCCTTTGACTCGGCTAAGACCTCAAGCGCCTTTACCTTGTCTATGTCCTCGCGCCTTACTGTTGTGTAACGCGAATGGGGCGCGTAAAACTCGCTGTCAAAGCCGCGCATAAGCTTGGCGGTCTTTCTTCTCACCTTATGCTTGAAAACGCCGGAGCATTTTTCCTTTAAGGCGACCTTCGGAACGCCGTAATGGTAGTACAGTCCGGCATATGCCGCCCAGCAGATATGAAGCGTTGATGTTACGTGCGTGGTTGACCAGTCCATAATCTTTACAAGCTCGTCCCAGTAGTCAACGTCCTCAAACTCCATATTCTCAACCGGCGCGCCGGTGATTATCATACCGTCATACTTGGCGTTCTTTATCTCATCAAACGTTTTGTAAAACGTTTTAAGATGCTCGGACGGCGTGTTTTTTGACTTATGTGAATCCATCTGCAAGAGATCAACCTCAACCTGCAGCGGTGAATTTGAAAGCAGCCTAAGCAGCTGCGTTTCCGTTGTAATCTTGGTCGGCATCAGATTTACCAGCACAATTTTCAGCGGACGAATGTCCTGATGCATAGCCTTTTTTTCGCTCATTACAAATATATTTTCCTTGCGAAGCTGGCTCGTTGCCGGCAATCGGTCGGGTATTTTTATCGGCATCACACATTCCTCCTTTTAAAACTTACATACTCTGTCTGCCCTCTAAGGCCTTTATAAGCGTTATCTTGTCGGCATACTCAAGATCCGAGCCTATCGGTATACCGTGCGCTATCCGCGTCACCTTTACTTCAAACGGCGAGAGCAGCTTTGAAATATATACAGCCGTCGCTGTGCCGTTTACGGTTGGGTTGGTCGCCATTATGACCTCTTTGACCTCACCGTTTGCAAGGCGGAGCAGCAGCTCGTTTATCTTTATATCATCGGGCGTTATGCCGTCCATCGGCGACAGTGCGCCGTGAAGAACGTGATAAAGTCCGCCGTATTCATTGGTCGCTTCAATGGCTGAAACATCCTCCGGACTTTCCACCACGCATATTACGCTCTTGTCACGCTTAGGTGACGAGCAGATTTTACACGG
>JAFQYK010000502.1 GCA_017406485.1 Clostridia bacterium | reverse complement strand
TTGGAATCTTTTGAATTTCCATTTCTTTTGTCTCCTTTCTTAAATTCTCTGTTGTATATTACCTCTGAAACCGCATAAAAGCAAGGGATTTGAGGGTTATAAACTACCCAAAATCGGCGAGAACTTTTTGAGCATAATTGTATTAAACTTTCCGTACTCTGCCTTTGTCAATATGCCCTGCTTGAGCATAGCATCCGCTATGCCCATCGCCGTTCTGTAGTCCTTTTCAGCCTTAAACTGCTCCGGTGTCATCATGACTGACCACCGTCCCATCTGTGGTCGTAAACACCGGCGCGGTCGTTTACAACGAAAATACGCAGAAGCTCGTCCGTAAGACCGAGCCTTCCCTCCTCATCACCCAAGAGCAGTCCCTTGTCCTTCATTTTCTGAATAGTGGGACGCGCCCAGCCGGGCATATTCTCGTCGATGTAATCGTACACCATCTTTTCCGTTACCTGTTTGACAGTTTCGGTGAGTTCACCCACCTTATCGTCAAGCTCGGCTATCTTCTTGTCAAGCTCGTCATATTCCTTGCTCATAAGTCCGTCCTCCTCTATAATAGCATAGTTAGGTCTGCCGTATCCGGCAATCCGTGTGTTTGTCCTTGCATAGCTCTTTCTCGAAACACAGCCGCCGTTATCCACGACACCCTCCGCCGACGAGGTGTTACCCTCAATCGTATAGACGGTTGTATCCGTCACCTTAATGACAAGTCCGGTGTGACAGATGCCGCTGTTGTTTCTAAAGAATATCTGGTCGCCCGCTTTCGGAACAGAGAACCACTCACCGTGTTTTCTGTACTTATCAGCCGACTCAACCGTGTAATCGTCAAATCCGTGCAGAAGTTCCCAAGCCTTGTCTTTTCCAAAAGCCTGAACTAAAAGCCAATCAAAAAATGCATCACACCACGGCGCGGGATAGTCCATTACCGCCGGGTATAGCTGATGCATTTCTAAGCCGTATTTTGTGTAGTTGTTAAATCCCGCATTACCGGTCTTAGAGTAGAGGTCGTTCCCGTTTTTCTTTTCAAGATAGCCGACCTCCCCCTCGGCAATGCTTATCACTTTCTCAATCGCTGTCATCAGTCCTCACCGTCCTTAAGCTTGGCGAGTGCCTCCTTGAGCGCCTTCGGCAGCGGAAGTCCAAGCTTGCCCCAATTCTCTATGATTGAGAAACCCTCGTTTGCTATGTAATAGCTGATCGCCACCGTTCTTAGAATTACAGTGTCCTCTAATATGAGCGCGTCAAGCTGTGTTGCAACCGCCACGATGAGCAGTATGCCGAGCTTCTTGACGCCGCCTACATAGAACTTGCTCGAATCGAACTCCTTTAACGCCCACGCCTTGATAAAGCCTGATATAAAGTCAATCACGATGAAAATTACAAGTATTTTCATTAACGTGTCCATTCCTCCGAATATGTAACTTCCGAGCGCACAAATTGACGCTACTGCCGCTTTTAATCTTTCCATGATATTACCCTCCATCATTCTCTAATGCCTCTACCCTTTCTATAAGATTTGTGAGCGTACTGAACAGGTCGCTGCGATTCATCAGAACAGGCGCACCGTCAATGTACATATATTCCGATAACGCTCCGTTATCCGGCACGATGTAGATTGTACGCTCGTCAATCTCCACCGTGTTTTTAGGAACTATGGAAATATTATCAAGTTTAAGTATTGCGTTGTTCACATACGAGTATATTTCCATTCCTGTTATCTGCGTAACCCCCGCGTCATTAAACGCAGCCGTACCTGTCAACGTCTCCGATGGATCGTCCGTTGAATGCTCATACTCCACCGTCTGATTGTTGAGGTCAACCGTGAGTTTGGTATGAAGCAGGCTCCCGATATATGAGGTTTTGCGTGTGTTCGTACCGTTTATGTAATAATATGTACCGTCCTTTGTACCCTGAAAATACGCGACACCCGTACTGTCGTAAGTCGCACGGTTAGAGCCTGCCGGACGCTGTGAAAGGTCGCATAAGCCTATAAACCACCTGTCACCGCCCATAGAGCTGTCAAACTCGACCGTGAACTTCTGATTTGTTCCGGTGTACGCAGATATATCAAGGTACGCATAAGCATAGGCGTTTGCCGCATTTCCTGCCGTCTTTATTTGTTGATAGGAGTTTCCGCTGTCATCCGTTTCCACTGTACACCCTACTCGGTTTGAGTTGATGAACG
>JAFQYK010000501.1 GCA_017406485.1 Clostridia bacterium | reverse complement strand
TACGACACAGGCTATGACCTTGACAAGCTTATCGAGATTTCAGATTACTTCCGCCCGCTTCGTGAGAAGTATTTGGAGAGCGGTCTTTTGTCAACAAAGGTTATGGGCGTAAATGTAAGCACCTTAAAGTATCAGGTTCCGGGCGGTATGCTTTCAAACCTCGTATCACAGCTTAAGCAGCAGAACGCTGAAGACAGATATGAGGACGTATTAAAGGAAATCCCGCGCGTAAGAGCGGATATGGGTTATCCTCCGCTGGTAACGCCTTCCTCACAGATTGTCGGTACACAGGCGGTTTTAAACGTGCTTATGGGCGAGAGATATAAGATGATTTCAAAGGAAACAAAGGGTATCGTAAGAGGCGAGTACGGCAGAACACCGGTGCCCATTTCCGAGGAGATTGTCAAGAAGGTTATAGGCGACGAAAAGCAGATTACCTGCCGTCCCGCAGACCTTTTAGAGCCGGAGCTTGAAAAGATGAAGAAGGAGTGCGCCGAGTGGACGGAGCAGCCGGAGGATGTATTGTCATACGCGCTGTTCGGTCAGGTTGCAGTCAAGTTCTTCGAGTACAGACGCGCCAAGAAGTATAAGATTGACGCGGATTTAGTGGATATGGAGAATAAGACATATCCTGTGTGAAAATAAACGGCACATATCACCTGTTATCGGAGCTTGAAGTATAAACATACGACTTCGCTCCTCAAACAGGCAATCTGCTTGTTTCTTTTCCATACGCAAGCATAAGATGGGACTGTTTTTCAGTCCCTTTTCTTACACAAGGAGTTGATAATTATGAAAATCGGATTTATCGGCGCGGGCAATATGGGAAGCGCTATAATCGAGGGCGTGTTAAAAGCAAAAATTGTTTCACCGCCCGACATAACCGTATCGGACGCGAACGAAACAGCAGTGCAAAATCTCAGAAACTCATACCTTGTCGTAATGGGCGACAACAAAACGGCGGCGCAGTCGGACGTACTGTTTCTCTGCGTAAAGCCGCAGGTAATATACAGCGTCATAGAAGAAATTAAAGACGCCGTAACGGAAAACACAGTAATAGTTTCCATCGCAGCAGGACAGTCTATAAGTAAGATTGAAAACGCGTTTGGCAAAAAAATAAGGCTAATCCGTGTAATGCCGAACACCCCCGCACTTGTAGGCGAGGGAATGGCGGCTTTGTCACCCAACGCAAACGCCACAGGCGAGGATTTAAAGGTCGTAGGCGATATTTTTGGCAGCTTAGGCAAGTCGGAGATTGTGCCGGAGCATTTAATGGACGCTGTAACGGCCGTAAGCGGCTCGTCACCGGCGTATGTGTTTATGTTCATTGAAGCTATGGCTGACGCGGCTGTACAGGGCGGTATGCCGAGAAGTCAGGCGTACACGTTCGCGGCACAGGCGGTTTTGGGCAGCGCGAAAATGGTACTTGAAACAGGCAAACATCCGGCGGATTTAAAGGATATGGTCTGCTCGCCGGCAGGTACTACGATTGACGCTGTTGCGGAGCTTGAAAAGAACGGTTTCAGAAACGCGGTAATCGAAGCAATGAAGGCTTGCATCAAAAAATCAAAGGAGCTTGGATAATGAAAAAGCAGTACACTTTGGAGGACTTAAAGGATATAATCGTAACACTGCGCGGCGAGAACGGCTGTCCGTGGGATAAGGTACAGACGCATCAATCCATAAAGAAGGATATGATTGAGGAGTGCTATGAGGCGATTGACGCGCTTGACAGCGGCGACGACCAAGCCTTTGCAAACGAGCTTGGCGACGTGCTTTTGCAGGTGGTGTTCCATTCGCGTCTTGCCGAGGAGCGCGGCGCGTTCAATATGGACGACGTATTAAACGAGATATGCACCAAGCTCATAACGCGCCACACCCACGTTTTCGGTACAGATAAGGCGGTCACTGCCGAGGAGGCTTTAGGCAACTGGGAGAAGAACAAAAAGAAAGAAAAGAACCTTGACAGCTATACCGCTATGCTAAAGGACGTGCCGCATTACCTGCCCGCGCTTATGAGAAGCGCAAAGGTACAGAAAAAGGCGGCAAGTGCCGGTTTTGACTGGGATAACATAGACGGCGTATATGACAAGGTGAATGAGGAGATAGCCGAGCTTAAAGCGGCAGACGGTGTGAGCGTTGAGGAGGAGTACGGCGATTTACTTTTCTGCGTTGTAAATTTAGGCCGTCACCTCAAATTAACGCCGGAAATTGCGCTGTCAAACGCGACCGAAAAATTTATACGCCGCTTTGAAAAAATGGAAGCAATGGCAAAAAATAACAGTAAGGAACTTAACGGCTTATCCGCTAAGGAACTGGACGAGCTTTGGGAAATGGCAAAAAAAGCATAAAAAACGCTCTTTTTTCGGAAAAAACGGCTTAAAATCAACGAAAACACTTGACATTACGGGAAAAATGTACTAAAATTAGTTACTGGACAGGCAATATATGCCTGCAAAAACTTTTTTTAAAAAGATTAGGAGGAAATTATTATGAACAAGACAGAGTTAGTAGCAGCAGTAGCTGCAAAGGCTGAGCTTTCAAAGAAGGATGCTGAGAAGGCAGTAGCAGCAGTAACAGCTTCAATCGGTGAGGCTCTTAAGAAGGGCGACAAGGTTCAGCTCGTTGGCTTTGGTACTTTCGAGGTAAGAAAGCGCGAAGCAAGAACAGGTAAGAACCCCAGAACAGGCGAGACAATCAAGATCAAGGCTTCAAAGGTTCCTGCATTCAAGGCTGGTAAGGCACTCAAGGATAGCGTAAACTAATATAAAGCTTTATATCAAGGCGTTGCAATAGCAACGCCTTGTTTTATATCGTGGCTGGTTAAAATCGCCCAGAGCACTTCTTTTTGCCGAGGGCAGTGCACATAGCACGGCACCTCGGCTGCAAAGCAGCACTCTGAACGATTTTTCCTCAGCCTCAGTCGGAAAGGGATAAGGAATATATGAGAATTGACAAATATTTAAAGGTAACGCGTCTTATAAAGCGCCGGACCATAGCCAATGAAGCCTGCGACCAGGGCAGAATTACGGTAAACGGCCGTGTTATTAAGGCGTCTTATGACGTTAAGGAAAACGACGTTATAGAGATAACGATGGGTGAGCGTACAATAAAGGTACGCGTAAAGGCTATAGCGGAGCACGTACTCAAAAACGACGCTTCCACACTCTACGAAGTAATTCAGTGATGAGCGAATATCCCCGCAAAATTTTGAATACACATAAACAGGAGGGGATAGAGTGAAAGAACGAACTTCTTTCACATCTTATGTGTCCTTGAACGAAGTGAAAGGATGGCTGATCAATATGGCAGATAAAGCGCATAGTCTGACGCTTACGGACCGGGCGGCTATGTCACTGACGGGCGTAACCGATGTCAAAGAATTTTCCGATAATAAAATAACCTTAAAAACTGAACTTGGCGGACTCTTAATACGCGGCAAGAAGCTCAATATGAGCCATCTTGACACAGATACCGGCGTGCTCAGCGTAAGCGGTGAAATAGATATGATAAAATACACATCCTCGCAGTCAGGCGCGTTAGAGGGGCTTTTTAAATGATGAGTGCGCAGGCGGCGTTGTTTCTTGCCTCGGTTGTATGCGGCGTGACGCTTTCGGTTATATTCGACCTGTTCCGCGCCGTTAGGATTACGCTTAAACCGAATGCAGTCATAACGGCTGTTACGGATATTGTTTATACGTTTATCGCATTTGCCGCGGTCATATACTGCGTCTGGGACTATGGCAGCGGTAAGTTCAGATATTATGAAATTCTCGGTCTTGCCATAGGCTCAGTTATATACTTTGCTTCGGTAAGCAGATTTGTATTAAGGGTATTTTTGTTTACAGTCGAAAAAATTTGCCAAATATTTGGATTTATTTTAAAAATACTCTTGACACCGCTGCGGTTTTTGTATAAAATTTTAATAGTGCCTACGCGAAACAGCATAAGTGCAATAAAGCAAAGGAGAAGATGCAAAAATGCAGGAGAACACGGGAAGCAGACTGTCAGAGTTTGTAGTGAACCATCGAAAAGGACTTTTTATAGTTATATTTGTTCTTTTGGTAGGAACAATGCTTTTAAGAGGAGTTATGCAGTACCCGACGCTCAAATCTCAGCAAAAAGAGATCGCAAGTCTAAATTCTCAGATAGAGTATGAAACGCAAAGGCAAAAGGAGGTTGAAGACCTCAGTAAAAAGGTTGATTCTGATGAATACGTCGCAAGGATAGCCACAGAAAAACTTGGACTTATACCAAGCAACGCTAAGATTTTTGTTGATGTTTCGGACGAACAGCAGTAATTAAAGGTTAAAGGAAAGGGTAAAAAGAAAAGGTATGGTAGAGGTAGGCAGTATAGTAGAGGGCAGGATAACGAGTGTTATGCCGTTCGGAGCATTTGTCGATTTGTCGGACAGACAGTCTGGTTTGGTACATATTTCGGAAATTTCATCGAGATATGTAAAGGACATTAACGAGGTAGTCAAAAAGGGTGATACGGTAAAGGTTAAGGTAATTAAAATAGATGATGACGGCAAAATAAGCCTTTCAATAAAGCAGGCAGAGCAGAAAAAGGACAAAGCGCAAAAAAAGCGCGAGCTGCCTGAGAAAAAGGGGCCTGTACGTCCGGATGATTTTGAATGGGGGAAATCGTCCGACAATAATCTTTCGCTGGAGGATATGCTTTCAAAATTTAAGCAGGACAGCGATGAAAAAATGCAGTCGCTGCGCCGAAGCAATGATTCAAAACGCTCAGGCGGCTACAGCAGAAGGAGCAGCCATTGATTTTAATATGATTTTGGGGCGGAAGACATTTCCGCCTGTTTTCTTTTTAGGACACGGAGGATAAAGGAAAGTGATCAGGAAATTTTTAGACAGTAAAAGAGCATTTCCTCTCATAGGCGCAATCATTGTGTTTGTGCTTGTTTTTTCTGTGCTTTATCTTGGTGACAACGTAGGCTTGAGCGATAACGGCGACTTTCGGCGTGTTCTTCTGGTAAATAATCTTGAATATGAAAATGACGATAATTATTACTATCTGTTTAAGCAGGACTATCGTATGAAGATAGAGGGTAACACGATAGGCGAGAAGATAGAATACCTTTGCCGCAATAATGACGAGGCCGAGATATACAACTCACCGCATTTTGTCATAATAAAGGCTTCAAAGGTTATGAACTTTCTTATAAACACAATGCTCGTCCGGGATGAACGTCATTATAACATCGGCTGCCTTGCCTTTATATACACGCTGATGCTGTCTCTTGCCGCGTGGGGAATATTTACGTTTTTCGCGGATTTTTCGCGCAAGGTTAAAATAACAGTCCTGGTTATATTTGTAATAATGTTCTGCGATTCGGGCTACATACTGTACTTTAATTCCTTCTACGGTGAGCCGTTGCAGTTTGTGTCGGTAATGACGCTTATCGCGTTAGGACTCCTGATATATAAACGGCCGACCATACCAAAGGTAGCCTGCTTCTTTGTTTCACTCTATTTCTTCGCCGGCAGTAAACTTGCGAACGTGCCGTATGCGGTAATCGTATCTGTTATGGCGCTGTCGTTCGTGTTTTTGAGAAAGGACAAGCGTTATCGTATAGGCGTGGGTTTGTCGGTGCTTGTCGCGGCTATATTCATAGCAAACCTGTACGTCAGCATACCGGAATGGATGCACGACGATACCACGTATCAGTCGGTATTCTTCGGCGCGGTAAAGGAAAGTGAAACACCGGAGCAGGACTTAAAGGAATTCGGCATAGACGAGAAATACCTGCCGCTTGTGAACACTCATGCGTATATGCAGGAGGACGAATATCCTATGGATATACGCTCTGATGAGTTTAAACACGACTTTTATGACAAGGTTTCAAAAGCGGATGTTGTGTTCTTCTATATGCGCCATCCGGTAAGGTTCTGCCAAAAGGTTGCATTTGCAATAGAAAACGCTTCAGCCCTGCGGCCGCTTAATCTCGGCACCTCGGAAACGGTTATAATGGACAGCACTAACCGTTTCAGTATTTGGAGCAATTTAAGAGTGGCGTCAAAATTCCTGTATAATCCGCTTATAGTATTCCTGCTCGCGCTGTTGCTTACGGCGTACGTTATTATAGTCAACGTATTTCTCGTAAGAGAAAAGCGGCAGACTAATGAAAAGCGTTTGTACATAATAATGGCGATGTACGTCCTTTTAGCGGGACTCTGGATAAATATGTGTCTTCCTGTCATCGGCAACGGCGAAGCGGACTTGATGAAGCATATGTTCATCTTTGAGAACTTTATGGACATTCTGTTTGCCGGAATTTTGCTCACGATTGTAAATATGCAGCGCAGAAACAGAATTATTGCTCTGATTATAACAGCAGTGATTGTGTTTGTGCTTCAGATAGACAAGCCGCGTGATACAGTGGATTTCGGTACATACAACGGCAAGCCGGTAAAATGGGAGGTTATGAATACTCTTGAGGACGGCTCTCAGGTTCTTGTGACGCGTACCTGCATTGATGAGCGGATATTTGATACCGAAAATAACCGCTGGGAAACAAGCGATTTGCGTACGTGGCTCAACAGCGATTTTGTGACAGAGTTTACTCCCGAAGAACTGGCGCGTATTGTACCGGTCAGAAATGAGGTTATGCTGACATATAAAGACCGTAAAATGGCTGAGAGCGGTAACCACACCCATATCTGGAGCGCAACTCGTCAGGCTGCGGCAGATTTAAGCGAAACGGCATTTAAGTACACCGTTGACGATATGGTCTTTATTCCCACACTTGATATGATGAAGGATATTGACGTGCACGGCTCGTATTGGATTTTGTGTCCTTACGGTTACAATGATAAAATGCAGAGATATATGAAAAATGACGGCTTTGTGCTTCACACAAACATTGACAACATCCGTGGTGTGCGCGCCGCGGTACGCGTGAAGCCGTAAACGAAGGTAAGAAATATGGAAACCAAGCTATTAACAACATCCGAAAAAGATATAAACACAGCAGGAGGAATAATCGCAGACGGAGGTCTTGTCGCGTTCCCGACCGAAACGGTGTACGGTCTCGGCGCGTCTGCTTTTGATATCGGCGCGGCAAAAAAGATATACGCAGCAAAGGGCAGACCGTCCGACAATCCGCTTATAGTTCACATAGCGGATAAGCTGCAATTATCTGATATTGCCGCCGAAATACCAAACGAAGCGAAAATTGTTATAGACAAATTTATGCCGGGGCCTATTACTGTAATACTCAAAAAAAAGCCGTCCGTACCCGATACGGTAACGGCAGGGCTTCAGACTGTCGCAATCCGCTTTCCGTCAAACGAAACGGCGCAGCGGCTTATAAAGGCGGCCGGCGTTCCCATAGCCGCGCCGAGCGCAAACCTATCCGGCAAGCCAAGCCCCACAACTGCGGCGCACGTCATAGCCGATATGACAGGGAGGATTGACGCGATAATTGACGGCGGCGCGTGCGATGTCGGCGTGGAAAGCACTATTGTTGATTTTACGGGCGACAAGCCGGAAATATTAAGACCGGGCGGCGTTACATATGACGATTTAAAGGCCGTCGGTCTGGATATTATTATTAACAAGAATATCCTGAAATCAATCGGCGCAAATGAAGTCCCGAAATCTCCGGGTATGAAATACAAGCACTACGCGCCAAACGCCGAGGTGACAGTGGTTGAGGGTGAAAAGGACGCTGTACAGAAGAAAATAAAGGAGCTTTTGAAGGGCGTAGACGGCAAAACAGCCGGAGTCCTTGCAATGTACGGCGCGGAATATGATGACGCAGTGATACTTACGGCAGGCGAGAGCAACAGGGAATACGCGAAAAATCTGTTTTCCGCGTTGCGTGAGTTTGACAATTTAGGTGTAGAAATTGTGTTTGCCGAGTTCTGCGAAAAGGACGGCTACGGTCTTGCGGTCAAGAACCGACTCTACAAAGCCGCTGCGCAGAGAGTTATACACGTATAAAAGCATCCCCGAAGTACTTTTCGGGGATGCTTTTTAATCAGTTACTCTTTCGCCGTTTATAAACGTCATTTTACAAACCGCTTCAAACCGTGTCGGCAAATCGGAAAATACCGCTATATCCGCGTCCTTGCCGACCTCAAGGCTGCCGACTGTTTTTTCAATGCGGCAATTCCTCGCCGCCGTTATCGTTACAGCTTCAAGCGCCTTTGTTTCGTTCATACCGTGCTTGACCGCCATAGCTGCGCAGAGGGGGAGGTTTTCAACCGTTATTTCCGGGTGGTCGGTTATTATCGCAATATCAAGACCACGCTCCGACAGGTTTTTGTATGTATCAAAAGTGAGGTTTTTAAGCTCCGGCTTGCTCCTGTCCGACAGCGTGGGGCCGAGCATTACCGGCAAACGCTCACGCTCCAAAACCGGCGCAACCGCGTCACCGTCCGAGCAATGCTCAATCGTCACATCAACATCAAATTCCTTTCCAATCCGTATCGCACTGCAAATATCGTCCGCGCGGTGTGCGTGGATTTTGACAGGAATTTCTCGTTTTAAAACAGGTATCATAGCTTCGAGCTTAATGTCAAATTCCGGCTTCTCGTTTTCCTCGCTGTTTTCGTTATATGCGTCAAGTTTTTCCATATAATCGCGAGATTTAATAAACAGCTCGCGTATCAGCGCCATTGTACCCATTCTTGTTACCGGCGCTGCCTCCTTTTCGTTATAAACCGCCTTTGGATTTTCACCGAGAGCCATTTTCATAGCGCACGGAGCCTTTACAATCATATCATCAATGCATATTCCCGCCGTTTTGACTGCCGCAAACTGACCGCCCACAGGGTTTGCGCTGCCGGGGCCTGTCACAACGGTAGTAACACCCGCGTTTCTCGCTTCGCAAAAGCCGCGGTCAAACGGGTTTATACCGTCAATAGCGCGCAGGTGGGGAGTAACGGGATCGCTGTCCTCGTTTCCGTCATCACCCTCGAACCCCAAGGAGTCCTCGAACATACCGACGTGACAGTGTGCGTCAATAAGACCGGGCATAACTACCGCGCCATTTGCGTCAATAACAGTATCCGCGTCCTTTTCCTCCGTACCGATATATAAAATCTTTTCATCAAACAATACACAGCCGCTTTCGATAACTGCGCCTGTCATTGTAATTATCTTACCGTTTTTTATAAGAGTTGTCATACGCTTTTAATTCCTAATTCATTAACATAGTTTACCGCCGACGTTGCCGCAACAGCACCGTCAGCCGCAGCGGTTATAACCTGACGAAGCGGCGTTGTTCTCACGTCACCTGCCGCGAAAATTCCTTTAATATTCGTTGCAAGGTAAATATCGGTCTTGATAAAATTCCTCTCGCACGTTTCAATACCCGTTTCCTTGGCGATACCTGACGATGGTACAACGCCTATTGCGACAATCGCGCCCGAAACCTTTAGAGTACTCTTTTCGCCTGTCACAACATTTTTAACAAACACGCTTTCAAGCATAGTCGTACCGTTAAAGCGTTCAACCACGCTGTCCTCGATAAACTCAATCCTGCCGTTTGCCCTTGCCGTTTCCATAAGGCTCTTGCTTGCCCTGAAACGCTTTGAACGGTTTATGACGTACACCTTTGAGCAGATAGGCGCAAGATATAATGCGTCCTCAATCGCCGTGTTGCCGCCGCCTATAACGCATACGTCCTTATCCTTGAAGAATGCTCCGTCACAAGTCGCACAGTAGCTCACGCCCGCGCCCTGCAGCATAGCCTCGCCGTCCGCGCCGAGCATTTTCGGCGTTGCGCCTGTCGCGAAGATAATCGCCTTTGTCATATACTTATTCTTGCGCGTGTGGATAATTTTAACGTCATACTCAGCATTTTCAATTGACTTAACGTTTTCGTGCGCAAATGTAACGTCAAACTTCTTTGCGTGTTCCTCAATCGCCTTTGCAAGCTCCTCGCCGGTAGGATTGTTTGAAAAGCCGGGGTAGTTGTCTATCTCATACGTCTTTAAAACCTGTCCGCCGCATGACAGCTTTTCGAGGACAATGGTTTTCATACCGCCGCGCGCCGCGTAAATAGCCGCGCTCATTCCTGCCGGGCCGCCGCCTATAATAGCTACATCATACACCTTGAACATCTCCTTGCTTTTTATTTATTCTTTTTCGTTTATATACGCCTCGATAATATATCTTGGCCGTCTTTTAACTTCCTTGTAGAGCTTTCCGATATACTCACCGATAAGTCCCACCGACAAAAGCTGTACGCCGCCTATAAACCAAATCGACATCATAAGTGAAGCCCAGCCTGCGCCGGTATGACCTAAGAGCTTTTCAACAAGAGCGTATACAGCCATAACAAACGCGAACACGCACACAATCGCGCCGACCGCGCTTATCATACGTATAGGGCTTATCGAGAATGACGTTATACCGTCAAACGCGAACGACAGCATTTTTTTTAGCGGATATTTTGACTCGCCGGCGAAACGCTCGTTTCTGTCATAGTAAACGCTTGTTGATTTGAACCCGACCAGCGGCACCATACCGCGCAGGAACATATTTCTTTCGGGAAAGTCTGAAAGAGCGTCAAGCGCGCGCTTGCTCATAAGGCGGTAATCGGCGTGGTTAAACACAATCTTGACGCCCATAAAGTTCATCAGCTTATAAAAACCGACAGCGGTTGTGCGTTTGAAGAACGTGTCTGTATCGCGTTTTTTTCTTACTCCGTATACAACGTCATAGCCGTTTATGAAATCCTGCACCATTTCGGGGATAACGTTTATATCGTCCTGCAAATCCGCGTCAATACTTATTGCGCAGTCACATTCATCCTTAACGGTCATAAGTCCGCCGAACACCGCATTCTGATGACCTGCGTTATGTGCCAGTTTTATTCCGGCAAATAACTTGTCCGACTTTGTAAGAGCGTCAATTATATCCCACGTCTTATCCTTAGAACCGTCATCTACAAAAACAATACGGCT
The DNA here is from genome assembly GCA_017406485.1 of Clostridia bacterium. Classification (GTDB taxonomy): domain Bacteria; phylum Bacillota; class Clostridia; order UBA1381; family UBA1381; genus Hominilimicola. The sequence goes on along the minus strand of JAFQYK010000501.1, from coordinate 3,458 downwards.
GTCGCTGCCTATGAGCCCATCACTCTCCATTTTACCGAAAAGCTCCTTCATTTGCCGCGATGTTTCCATAAGCACAGGCTCTTCGTTATAGCAGGGAACCACAACATACAATTTAACCTTCTTATCCATCTTTTTACCTCTTATATTAAGTATATACATAGTTAGTATACTATATTTTCCGTTATTTAACAAGGGATATTGTGAAATTTGTATTTAATATTGTCAAACTATACCTTGTTGTGATATACTAATAGCGAATTTGTATTATGGGAATGGTAAATGCTATGATAAGACTGATGAAAAAAAGCGAAACCTACGATGTTATGGATTTGTGGCTTCGCACGTCAAACTACTCCAATTCTTTTATTAAAGCGGATTTCTGGGAGACGCATTATGATTACATAAAGCAAAAATACATAGATAAAAAGGATACATTTGTGTATCTTAAGGATGATAAAATAGTCGGCTTTACTGTTGTAGGAGCAGATAATGAGATAGGCGGGCTGTTTGTAGATCCCGCGTATCAGAACGAGGGCATAGGCACGGAGCTTATAAATTTTCTAAAGAGCGAGTATCCCTGCCTGACTTCCGACGTATATGCAAGAAACCGAAAGGCGTTCCGGTTTTCTGTTGACCTTGGTTTTACCGTGCGCGAGGCTATGCGTCACAGCGCAAATAATGAGGTTATGTACAGAATGATCTGGAACGGAGACGAAGCAGAAGACAAAGAGGACGATGTTAAGATATGGAAGAAATAAAAACTGAAAACCCATTAGGATATGAAAAAATATCAAAGCTGCTCGGTAAATTTGCCATACCGAGCATTATTGCTATGCTTGTAAGCTCGCTTTACAATGTGGTTGACCAGATATTTATAGGTCAGGGCGTAGGGCCGCTCGGTAACGCGGCGACCAATGTTTCGTTCCCGCTTACAACAATATGTATGTCAATCGCGCTCACTATAGGCATAGGCAGCGCGGCGCGGTTTTCGCTGTATCTGGGAAAAAAGAGAGAGGACGAGGCTGCTAAGGTTGTCGGCAACGGCATATGTATGATGGCGCTGTTCGGCGTATTATACGCCATTGTAATTGAGATTTTCCTGCCGCAGCTTTTGAGAACGTTCGGCGCGACTGACGCGATTTTCGGCTATGCCGAGGAATACACGCGCATAACGGCTATAGGTATGCCGTTCCTTATAATGACGAACGGTATTTCAAACCTTGCCCGCGCGGACGGAAGTCCTATGTATTCAATGGTGACGATGCTCATTGGCGCGATTATAAACACAATTCTTGACCCGATATTCATATTTGTTTTTCATTTGGGAGTTGCGGGCGCGGCTTGGGCGACAATAATCGGTCAGATAATATCCTTTATCTACGCTGCCGGTTATATACGTAAATTTAAGAGAATAGCATTAAAACGTGAGCATTTCCGCCTTTCCTTATTGCAGATGGGCAAAACCGCTATGATGGGTATGAGCAACGGTCTTACGCAGATTGCAATAACACTTATACAGATAGTTATAAACCGTTCCTTTGTCTACTACGGCGTACTTTCTCCCTACGGCGCGGAGATACCGCTTGCGGCGGGCGGAATAGTCGTGAAGGTAAACTCAATCGTTTTATCGGTCATAATCGGTATAATACAGGGCATACAGCCGATTATCGGCTTTAACTACGGCGCAAAAAAATACGACAGGGTAAAGAGCGTTCTTTTCCTTGCGGTTAAATGGGAGCTTTTAATTACAATCATAGGCTTTCTCGTGTTCCAGATTATTCCGCGTACAGTGCTTTCCGCCTTCGGCAACGGTGACGAGCTGTACTTTGAATTTGGCGAGAAATTTATGCGGATATTCCTTTTGCTGCTTCCGCTAAACGGCATACAAATGATGTCGTCAAACTTCTTCGCCGCAATAGGCAAGCCGATAAAGGGTACAATGCTTATGCTTACAAGACAGGTGTTTTTCCTGATACCGCTTGTATTGTTGCTGCCGCTTATTTGGGGCATAGACGGTATTATATATGCCGCGCCGGTGGCTGACTTTATATCGTTCGTGGTCGTTATGGTATTTTTGGCGAAGGAAATACGGCTGATGAACACTGAAATGAAACCGGCAACGGTTAATTGAGCAAGTAACGGATTATTGCCCTGCAACCTGCCCGGCAGAGGAGGACGGAAGTTTGAAAGAATATAAAGTTAAACGTTTTGGCGGAATTAAATCGCGTGTAAAGGCAGCGCAAACCGGCGCTCCGCTTGTGATTTATTTGTCAGGTAAAGCGCATTTTGGTACCGATAACATTTCACAAGTTTATGACGCGCTTGATTTTTTCGGTATGCTTGAGGGTAAAGCGACGCTTGCCGCGCCTCAGGCTGAAACTGCCTGGAATACAGATGCATTAAAAGCATACATCACAGCGGCCAAAACGGAGTATAATTCCCCGGAGGTAATAGTTATAGGCCAGGACGAGGGCGCGTCTGCTGCATATGCGCTCGCCGGCGAGGCGGATAAAATAATACCGGTCAGCGGCGTATCTGACGTAACTGCGGCGTCGGCAAAGATATGGGCGTTTGCAGGCTATCCTGATGAAAATATTGCAGACATAAGAACTACTGTCGCAGCTTTACAGAAGGCCGGGGCAGACGTAAGGTATACGGAATTTCCGTTCTGCAGCGGAAATGTTGCAAAGAAAGTATCGGCAATGACCGGACTTGCGGACTGGATATTGACAGATACCGAAAATCCAAAACAAATCGACCTCGTGCTTTTCGCAGGTCAAAGCAATATGGCGGGACGCGGTGATTATGAAGAAGCAACCGAATGTCCGGCAGGTCACGGATATGAATATCATTCCGTAACAGAGCCGCATATTATAACAACCGTCAATGAGCCTTTTGGTAAATATGAAAACAATGCAGCCGTAAACGATGATGACGGAAGCGGTAAAGACAGGCGAAACGGCGATATGGTTTCGTCATTTATGGAGAGCTATTATAAGGTGTCGGGTGTTCCGATTGTCGGCGTACAATGTTCTCGCGGCGGCACTGATACTGATTATTGGACAGATGAGGACAGGCTCACAGAGCTGGCTGCAAGATATAATGAAGCAAAGGCATATCTTGAGAAATGCGGCTATATTACGGGAAACAGGTTTATGGTCTGGTGCCAGGGTGAAACAGACGCAGATAAAGGTAAAACAACCGATGCACATAAAAATAATGTCAAGATGATTTTTAATTCAGTAAAAGCAAACACAGGCATTACTGATATGTTTATTATAAGAATAGGACATTGCCGCGGCGCTGACGTCATTGACGAGAAGAGAGACCAGGTCTACAAGTCAATAAATCTTGCGCAAAAGGAGCTTGCGGAGGAAAACGACGGTATCAGAGCGGTAGCATCCTTCTACACAGATGAATACCTTGCGCTTATGCGCGACGCGTACCACTACTATCAG
>JAFQYK010000500.1 GCA_017406485.1 Clostridia bacterium | reverse complement strand
CTCGGCGTAGCTTTCCTCTATTTCGCTTTCGCTGTATTTATCCGACATACCCTGTTTAATATAACCGGGACAGACATTTTCAGCCGTAAACGGCTCTAACGTGTAATCCAGCATATCGTACATCACGTCGTCAACAACGTGCACCGCGCCCGAATATATGTCCATAACGATATTCATACCGAGCTGTTTAAACTTATGTATCACTTAATAAAACTCCCTTGTTTATATACAGAAAATCACCGACCGTTAAGCCGGTGATTTTTGTTTACATTAAATTAGTTGTTTGCGTTCTCGCACTTCTGGTTTGCAACTGTGCAGCTTGTCTTGCAGGCTGACTGGCAGGATGTCTGGCATTCGCCGCAGCCGCCGTGAACAGCGCTTGACTTCAGGTTTGCGTTGTTTAGTGTCTTTACGTGCTTCATATGTGTTTCCTCCTGTATTCAATTATTTAATACAAATACAGTTTACCATAATCTTGATAAAAAGTCAATACTTATCTGTTGCCTATAACCGCTCCCAAAAATGCCGACGCTATTATACCGCCTATTATGCCGGCTGTATGCACATTAAAGGTAAGACGGCCGTTTAAAATAAGAGATACGGTTATAAGCACAGCCGCAAATATCGCGCACATAAGGGCTACGTGCGCAAGTTTTTTCTCCGGAGCTCCGTGTGCGATAAGCGCCGAGCCGCACATAACGCCAAGTATTACAGCCGCGTATGCGCATATTGTAATAACTGTATCGCTGACAGAAGTAAAATACGCAAGAAGCGAAACTATGAACAAAATCACCGCTGTAAGTCCTATGGATATTGCGCTTGCCCTTAGCACCGCTTTTATATTTACAGACATAAAAAAACCTCCTTAATATACTGCTAATTCAATATATTAAGGAGATTTGATATTTATACTTAGTTTTTGGAGGCTTCAACAGTTCTTACAGCATCACGCTCAAACTTTAAAACACTCTTTTCATCGGGTGTTCCGACATTGCCTGTTTCTATCCAGACAAATTCATCCTTAATCTTTGAAACCTTACCGACAATACCGCCGATGGTGACAATCTTATCGCCCACCTTCATAGCGTTTATCATCTCTCTTGTTTCCTTTTCGCGCTTTCTCTGCGGTCTGATCATCATAAAATAGAGAAGTACGATAATAAGAATGAACGGGAAGAATGTCATTACCATTCCCATAATGTTGTTACCCTGCGGCTGCTGAGCCGCCTGGCCGTTTGCGTCCTGTGTTGTCGTTGCCTGCTGCTGAGTGTTCTGAGCTGCCTGCTCGCCCTCTGCAAATACTACAGTGTCTAAAATATTCATCGAATACTCTCCTTCAAATTTATTTCTTTAGTATTTTAACACTTATTTATCCACTTTGCAAGTAAATTTGGAAAATTTATACAAGTCTTTTAATATTTTCAGCCATATCTGCCAGTTTTTCGTATTCAGCTACAAGAATACCGTGCTCGGTTATGTATGTAAGCTGCAGAGGATATTTTGATTTCTTTGATGAAAATTCAGACAATACCGCCCTCCCCTTTGCCGTTTCGCCCGAGGCGCGGAGAATGTAGCAAAAAGTTTCACCCAGCTTGTATAAGCTGCTTTTTAAAAGAATTTCTTCGCTTAAAAGCACAAGAGCGCCGCAAAGGTCATCAAAAACTTCAAAATAGTAAATCTCCGTATCTGTTTTTTTCTTTTGTTTTGCGGTAATCGTTACGCCGCGTTTTATATCAGAGCGCGTTATTTTGCTGCTGCCGCTTTTTATACGGCTTACAACTATGCTCATTCCGTCACTTGACGGCGTCGCTTCGACAACCACCTGCCCGTTATACGGGTTAAAACCGGTTTCAACACGTATCGTTTCCATTATATTGAATAAAAAATTATGAAGCTCCTTTGAATTCGGGGAAAGCTCCGCTATATCAATGTCAAAACTTATAAGGTCGGCCATTGTAAGAGTAACCTTGATTTTATCGCTATTCAGCCTTTCTATCCGCACTGTTTGTTCACCTGCCTTTGATGAATATATTTTATTATACTATATAAATATCGTTTTGGGAATAGATTTTTTGATTTTTATTTTTAAAATTTTTACCAAGCCGGGTATAATAATGAAAAATGAGGTAAGAATATGTTATATAACATTTTGCAATGGAGGAAAACATCTATGAAAAATCAGGAAAAGAAAAAAAGAAAGCTGCCGGGCTTTTATATTGCACTTTGCGCCTGCGTGCTTATGATAGGTATTGCAGGTTACGTCACTCAGACTCATACAGATGAAACAAAAACTGTAGTAAGCACATCGGAAAACAATTCCAAGGAAGCAAAGCCGGTGTTTTCAGACGAGCTTTCGGACGATATGAGCCTTTCGCTCGCCGCAATAACACCTGAACCCGCAGCAACACCAGTGCCCACTCCTGTTCCTACAGAAGCACCCAAGGCTGAGGAAAAGACCGGCGAGGTTATGGACTATACCGCTGACAACCCCGACACCGAGGGCGG
>JAFQYK010000499.1 GCA_017406485.1 Clostridia bacterium | reverse complement strand
TTGATGAACCGTGGCCGTGGGAGAAGGAGGGGAATAAGTAATGTTTGAATATAAGAAATTCTTGGAGTACCCCGTCAGGGTAAAAAATGTTAATCCGCGTCTTGCGAATGTGATTATCACACAGTACGGCGGCCCAAACGGTGAGCTTGCCGCATCGGTGCGCTACCTTTCCCAGCGCTACACGGTGCCGGATAAGGTGACAAAAAGGCTGCTCACTGACATTGGTACGGAGGAGCTGGCGCATCTTGAAATAGTCGGCTCACTCGTTCAGCAGCTGTCAAAGCAAGCTCCGCCGGAGGAGTGGCAGAAGCTGCAGAGCTGGGAGTATTACAGCGATAACGGCGCTTCGGTATACCCGCAAAGCTCACAGGGAAGCCCGTTTAACGCCGCGGCATTGGCAGTAACCGGCGACCCGCTCACAAACCTTTACGAGGACCTCGGAGCTGATGGTGCTACTTTGCAAGGTATAAAAAAATTTTTTTAAGGGCAAAAAACCGCATAGCTAAGCCATTTTTAGAGGGTCACTCCATCGAACACGCTTTTTCGGGCTACTACCTTGTAAGGACAAAAAAAAATTGCCTAAAATGCCGATAAATGGCATAGGTAAGCCAAATTATCACTATGAACACGCCTTTTCCTCGATTTTTTACAATCTATGGAAATGGACTGAGAAACAAACAATAATTATCGAATTTCGGAGCTAAAAGTTTCAAACTTGACGCTCCTTTTTTCGTGCCAAAATTTATTGAAAGGAGCAAGCGCAGATATGGGAGCAGTATTCAGAATTGAGAAAACGAAAGATTTTACGGTTATGTCAAATCACCACCTACGGAATACAAATCTTTCACTTAAAGCAAAGGGGCTGTTGTCGCTCATTCTTTCCCTGCCGGATAATTGGGACTATACCGTAAAAGGCCTATCGAAAATCTGCAAAGAGGGCGTTGACAGTATAGGAACGGCTATTAACGAGCTGGAAAAAGAGGGATATATCACCCGCACAAGAGTACGCAACGCAAAAGGTCAGCTTACTACGGTTGAGTATATCATATCGGAGCAGCCTAAACTCGGTTTACCTAAACAGGAAAAACCTAAACGGGAAAATCCCGAACAGGTAAATCCCGAACAGGATAATCCAAGACAGGAAAATCCCGACCAATTAAATACTAATATATCAAATACTGATATATCAAATACTGATAAATTAAATACAGATATAATTAAATATCAATCAATCAAAGACGCGCCCGACGCAAACAGCGGGGATAACTCCGAAAGTCATAGCGGATGGATTGATAGATACAACAAAATAAATTCAGAGGTCAAGGAGCAAATCGACTATGAAGCCCTGACGCACACGAATAATGCGGAGCTTGTAAACGATATTGTAAGCGTTATGACAGAGGTATTGCTTGTAGATACCCCATATTACAACATTGAGGGCAAGGAAATACCGACAGAGCTTGTGCGGATAAACTACCGTAAAATCACATACGGCAGGCTTGAAACATTTTTGCTCGACTTCTCACGGCTGTATGACAAGATACATAACCCGAAAAAATATCTGATTACTGCCCTTTACAATATCGCCTCAACCGCTGAAACATCAATCACAAACAGAGTTCAGAGCGATATGCGCGGTATAAATAATTGAAAATAATTTATCTCAGGCGGCTTGTAGTGCCGCCTTAACTTTTATCTAACCTCAAAATACAAAAATCAGAGGAGGATTGAAAATGAAAAACATATCAAAGAAAATATTATCAGGCATATTAGCGGCGGGTATGGTGTTGAGCCTTGCCACACCGTTTTGTACAACGGTGGCGTATGCGGCGCAGTCAAACGAATATACCGATCCGGCTGATGTGTGGATAAGCGCGAATAACCGCACAAACGAATTTGACATAAACGCGACGACAACCTACGAAACAAATTACTGTCCCGTCTGCGAGATAGAAACATCGTTTTTAACATTCCGCGTACCTGAATACACAAGGTCGGGCGAAACGGCGTTAAATCACGGCGTTGCATATTCGGACGGTACTTTGATAGACGGCGCGGGTAAAGGTAATGCCGACAGCGGAACACCCGGCGTTGATGCCGCCTATACCGGCTATCATTATACCAAAACTGTTTGCCAGAAGTGCGGAACTATCAACGCAACAAACGGACGCGGTGATTATTCATTTAACAAAAATGTATATTCGCTAAATCCGTGCGATAGTAATTTCTTTCTGCCGTTTGATAATACCACCTACGAGCAGTACAACAGCACATACCACAAGAAAATTGAAAAAGCGGGCGAATACTGCCAGTATTGCAAGGGTACATACGCAACCGCAAAGGAAAAACAGGAGCACCACCACCTTGACGACACGGTAATATCCGAGCTTGGTAATCAGCGTTTCCATATCGTAGGCGATTGTGAGGACTGCGGATATATCGAAAATGATTATGTTGCGGCAAAAGCCGTTGTACAAAGTTATTACGGCAAGGTTGACGGTGAAGCACATAGTATCACGCTCACGGATTTATCAGAGGCAGGCGTCAACACCTCAATCCGCTACGGAACAGAAGCCGGCAGGTGTACAAAAACAAGCGCGCCGAGTTATACTGACGAGGGTTACTATCCCGTTTACTATGAAATTACATACAGCTATGACGGTGAAAGTATGACGGAGGACGGTGTTTCGTATGTATGGCTTTTGTCCGCTGATAATAATAATTCAGTAGTGACTTCAAACATTCATACACACGATTTCCGTTATCTCGAAACGGTAAAGCCTACTTGTACGGAATTAGGTTATGAGCGTTGGCAATGCAGCGAGTGCGGAGCACTGGAAAAACGCAATTACACACCGGCAACAGGTCACGACTACGACACCGTAACTATCCGTGAAGCGAGCTGCACACAGGGCGGGCTTGTTCTGCACCTTTGTAAAGACTGCGGCGATTTCTACACGGAAACGACACCTACAATAGACCACGATTATGAAAAGCATATTGTACCCGCCACTTGCACAAAGGCGGGTTATACGGAATACAAGTGTAAAGATTGCGGACATTCGTATATAACGGATATTACCTCTCTTATTCCCCATAATTACATAGAGTCAGTTACAGAACCTACTTGTACGGTCAAGGGATTTACAACCTACACTTGCCTATTGTGCGGCGATACATATATAAGCGA
>JAFQYK010000058.1 GCA_017406485.1 Clostridia bacterium | reverse complement strand
TAACCTCGTCAAACTTTTCACCGGCGTCGATTTCCTTCTGGAGCATATCGGTAACAAAGCCCTGATTGCCGTTTGAACCATCATCTGTTGCAACTATGAGCTTGTTTGAAACAGCCCTGCATTCATCTTCAAGAATAACCAAGTCCTTGTTTCTAAAGCCTGTGATAATCGTAACATCCGCGCCCATAGCGTGAAGCTTCTTCGCCTGCGGATACGCTATAGCCGTACCCAAGCCGCCGCCTATAACGGCAACCTTATGCTTACCTTCAAGCGGGGTAGGCATTCCCAAGGGACCTGCAAAGTCCAAAAGCTCTTCGCCCGCCTCAATTTTTGCCAAATCCTGTGTTGTCTTGCCGACAATCTGAACGATTATCGTTACAGTGCCTTTTTCACGGTCATAGTCATTGATCGTGAACGGAACTCTTTCGCCGTACTCGTCAATTCTTAAAATAATGAACTGACCCGGCTCCGCCTTCTTTGCGATAAGCGGCGCTTCAACCTCCATCAAAAATACGGTGGGGTTGAGCATTTCTTTTCTTACTACCTTGTAAGCCATTTATTTCACCTCTGTATTTTAATTCGCTTTAAATTCGCTTCACCTTTTATATTAACATATTCTCCGCCATAATTCAATGTTTTTGTGTGACTTTTCTGACGAAATTTTCCATATCATCAGCCATTTTTATGTTCCATTCCATAATTTTGCCTGTAATCGGGTGAATAAGTCTTAAATAACACGAATGTAGCATCTGTCTTTGTACCAGCTTATGATTTTCCGTGCCATACAGCCAGTCGCCGGCCAATGGATGACCTATATGCGCCATATGCACGCGTATCTGATGTGTGCGCCCTGTTTCAAGCGTCATTCTGAGAAGCGTGTAATCGCCGTAACGCTCTAAAACTTCATAGTGCGTGACAGCTCTCTGACCGCTATCCGACACGCACCGTTCAATCGCGCTGCCCGTCCTTCTCGCAATCGGCGCGTCAACCGTTCCGTTATACTCTATATCGCCTTGGGCTATGCACATATATCTGCGTGTAAGAACGCCCGACTGTATTTCATCCGCCAATCGCGCGTGAGCATAGCTGTTTTTCGCAATCGTCATAAGTCCCGACGTACCGGCGTCAAGACGGTTTACCGCACGGAACAGGTGTTCCTCGCCATTTTGCGCGTAGTGGTACATAACCGCGTTTGCAAGCGAGTTTTCATAGTTGCCGACGGAAATATGCGTCGGCATATTCGGCGATTTATTCACAATTAAAATATCCTCGTCCTCGTAAACAATATCAATCGGAATATTGACAGGGGAGATATTCTCCGAAGCCTTGTCGTGCAGCGTTATTGTGAGTATATCGCCGGTGTGAACCGCGTCAATGGTGCGTATATGCTCTCCGTTTAAAAGAAACCCGTCCGCGTATGTCCGCTGCTCCTTTATAAGCACAGTTGACATTTTGAAATGCCGCTTTAAAACCGCCATAAGCCTTTCACCGTCAAATTCGGGTTCTATTTTATATTCAAGTATCCGTTTCATCAGTTGTTAAAGCCGTTTAAAAGCCTTGTCGCATATGCGCCGTCCACCATTTCCCAGTCGAAGCTGTACGGCTTAACGCCGGACTCTTTGAGGCTCTGATGAACGGTATTATACGTTTCCGCCGGCACCTGCGAGGTGTAGGTCTGATTTTCCTTCATATCGTAAATCATAAATTCAAGCGTGCCATTCTCGCACTTACCGAAACGGCACACACGGTCAACACTCTTTTCAATATCCTGCGACAGTATCATAAGCTTAATCATTTCAATCGTCTTGTCATTCATATTATTATCGAAAATCAGAATTTTCTCCAAAAGCTCATTATAGTCTGTCACAAAACGCAGATTATATCCTTCAAGATTGCTAAGCTCGCCGGACTCCTTAGAGGTTTTTCTGATATTGTCGTAAAGCTGATTTTTGAGCAGCGCGTCATTACACGGCGAAAATGAAATCATAAGCCGCTTTTCCTCGTCATGATACAGCATAGGCGAGGGCATAAGCGCCGTATGCTGACAGGCGGGACAGTGGAACATATTCAGCTTGCCCCGTAGTAAATCCTGCTTTAAATCCGCGCTGTCACCCACGGTAATCGAGTTCCACACCGTTACCTCCGTCATCTGACCGCACTTGGGACAGCGGACGTTTTGTTTTGAATTAAGGCTCATTTTATTATCCTCTCTTTTTAATCATCTTATCTGCGGCTACCATAATACCGAGCTTTGCGCTTTCGTATGTCAGACCGCCCTGCATATACGCAATATACGGCGGCTTTATCGGACCGTCCGCGCTTAGTTCAATGGACGCGCCCTGTACAAACGCGCCAGCCGCCATAATAACCTGATCGCTGTAACCGGGCATATCCCACGGCTCCGGCGTTACGAAGCTGTCAACCGGCGCGCCTTTTTGTATACCGCGGCAAAATTCAATCAAATCTGCTTCATTACCGAACTTTATCGCCTGAATAATATCGTGTCTTATCTCGCATGACTTAGGATTTACCTCATAGCCGAGCTTTTCAAAAACCGCGCTGCAAAGAACCGCCGCCTTTAACGCTTGTGAAACAACGTGCGGCGCAAAGAAAAGGCCCTGATAAAGCTGACGGTTAAACCCAAGCGAAGCGCCGGCTTCCTTACCGATACCGACAGAGGTTAAGCGGTAAGCGCACAGCTCCACATACTTTGCCTTACCTGCAATATAGCCGCCGGTGGGCGCAAGACCGCCGCCGGGGTTTTTTATAAGCGAGCCTGCTATTAAGTCCGCGCCAAAGACTGTCGGTTCCTCTGTTTCAACAAACTCACCGTAGCAGTTGTCTACAATACAAACCGTAGCAGGGGAGATGTCCTTTACATATTTAATAAGCTCACCGATTTCCTTTGCGCTATATGTCGGTCTGTCGCCGTAACCCTTGCTTCGCTGAATAGTTACGGCTTTAACATTGTGCGCTGTCAGCGTTTCCTTAATTATATCCAAATCGGGCATACCGTCGCTTTTAAGTTCAATTTCTATATAGCTTACCCCAAAATCCTTTAAAGAACCGTTGCCGCTTTCGCCCTGTATGCCGATAACTTCTTCAAGCGTATCGTACGGCTTACCTGTAATTGAAACAAGCGTGTCACCGGGGCGCAGAACAGCAAAAAGAGCCGTTGAGATGGTGTGAGTACCCGAAATAAAGTTATGCCTTACAAGCGCGTCCTCCGCTTCAAAAATATCCGCGTAAACCTTGTCGAGTGTATCTCTGCCTATATCGTCATATCCGTAACCCGTAGTCGGCATAAAATGCGTGTCAGACACGCGGTTATCACTAAACGCCTTCATAACGCGGAGCTGATTTATTTCCGCAATTTCCTCAATTCGCTTAAAACTCGGTTTAACCTCATTTTCCGCTTCTTCCACAAGCCTTAACGTTTCCGCTGAAATGTCAAAGCTTTTCTGTATAAATTCATTCTTATCCATTGTGCTTCTCCTATACGATTTTTAACCACATAAGTATACCATTTATATGTAAAAACGTCAAGAAAAAAGGACGTTTCAACCGAAACGTCCTAAAAAACTTATATTACTTTACGCTCTTAATAATACTAAGGAACTTCTCATACGCCGCATCCCAAGCCTCGCTGTCCTGCGGCTCATACGTAGCAATATCAAACGAGTTTCTTACAACCTTGCGTCCCTCGTTAATATCCTTAATCGCGCCCATAGCCATAGCCTGAACGATTACGTTACCGATACTTGTCGCCTCAACAGGACCTGCGCTAACCGTTCTCTTTGTAGCATTGGCGGTGAACTGGCAGATCATCTTGTCCTTAATACCGCCGCCGACAATATTTACAACGTTGTACTTGTTGCCTGTAACAGCCTCCATACCCTCAACAGTCTGACGATACTTAAACGCAAGGCTCTGCGCGATACAACGAACAACATCTCCCTTTGTTTCGGGAACCTTCTGGCCTGTCATAGCGCAATATTCCTTAATGCGCTTCGGCATATTGCCCGGCGTCTGGAAAGCGGGGTAGTCGGGGTCAATAAGGCTTGCGAACGGCTCTGCGGCGTTTGCCTGCTTTTCAAGCTCGTCAAAGCTCAATAATTCGCCCTCGCGATCCCACTGTCTGCGGCTCTCTTGAATAAGCCACAAGCCCATTATATTTTTAAGGAAACGGATTGTATTATTAACGCCGCCCTCGTTTGTGAAGTTGTACTCAAACGCGCCGTCTGTTACGTTCGGCTTGTCAAGCTCTACGCCCATAAGCGACCAGGTACCGGAAGAAATATATATAAAGTCCTTCTTGTCCACAACCGGCACCGAAGCAACCGCGCTACCTGTGTCGTGCGAAGCGACCGCTACAACAGGCACCTCCGCGATACCCAATTCCTC
>JAFQYK010000498.1 GCA_017406485.1 Clostridia bacterium | reverse complement strand
TTCCGAGGACAGGACTCCATAACACGAGCTGAAGCAACAGCTATGTTGTGGAGAGCATATCAGTACGGTAACGATAATAAGAGCTTTGATATAGAGATATCAACACCCACACCGGCAACACCTACACCGGAGCCTACTCCCGCACCGGAAGTCACCACGAAACCAACAGCAACACCCACAGTAAAGCCTACTGCCACCCCCGAACCAACTGTAACACCTACACCAGAGCCTACAGAAACACCTGAGCAGGGGAAAAAGTATGTTATGGATACATTGGCAAAAGCGCATTTACAAAACTCATGGAATATGATGACATCCGACAATAACAATAATATTTATTATTATGACAGCAATGATAATGCTGTCTATAAGTTGAATATTGATTCAAAGAAGAAAAAAACAGTTTGTGATGTGTCAGAATTATTCATGAGCGAGAACTATGAGTTTGATTATTCAGAAGATACATATGGAATTGATGAAGATAACATTGTTGAATACTATAAGGATTTTGATGTAAGCAAAATATACTATTCAAATAATGAAGACAAATTACTCTTATCGGGTAGATTTAGCAGTAAAACAAATTGGTACGGATTAGGAGACTCTTATGCTAACTGCTCTTTGATATTAGATATAACTGACGATCCAAAGATATATATGATAATAAACGATGATCCTGTTTTAGTTTTGGATAACGGTAATGTCCTAATGGAAGGTGGTGATGTTGTCAATCCTCAAACAAACGAGGTTGAGGTTTCATTAAATGAGAAATATCCACGTGACTATTACCTTTATGATAAGCATCTTTTATTAGAAAAAAATAACGAATTATACACTATAGCAAAATTTACTTCACTTGATCCAGCGCTATACAAATATGATTGGACAATAGGTAATTTTGTTGCCGTTGCCGGATTTCAAGAGACAAGAACACAAATGCAGATGTCCTATGCTGTAAAGTATGGTAATGGATATTATCTAACAGGACTGAAGGAAGATAAATATTATATTTGGAACATAGACAGCGGTGTGGTGGTAACTGCTCAAACAAACGGAAAATTGACAGATTTAGGCTACAATGTGCAGGATGATGTTGAAGTTATTGATATGAAAAATAGCCCCAGCAGTAATATTCGCTTTGAACATATGTGCATTGGTTTGGATGATGAGCTTGTATTTTATGATAATAGCACATCTTCAATTCGTGTTATTCGCGAAAAATAAGGAGGCTTTAGATTATGTATGAGGAAGGTACAATAGGTGGAAAAATACTTGGTATTATCTTTATTATAGGCATTATAGGTATTGGTATAATATGGATTAGAGGTTGTGTTACACACGATTATATAAAGGTTGTAAAAAGTGCAGAAGTGACAAAAATAAACGAATATCTCGGAACAAAATATACATACGAAAAAGCATTTGATAAAGTATATAGCAACGGCAAATGGGAACAACAGAAAAACAACGAAAGTGAATTTGCTCATCCGTTTGTCGTGTATACAGGCAAGTATAATGATGGCGAAAAAGAGCATGATGTAAGCTATGTATTTTATATAACGGATAGCGTATCTAATTTTGAAGTGAATTTGTCAAAATTTATTCTTGATGGTAAAAGCCATATGACTACAACCGGATATGAGTATCTCGTATACCTGTTATCAGGTGAGAAACCTGATTTTTCAAAAACGGTGGAGGGACAGTATTTAGGTTCTGCCGGTAATGACTCATCCTCTACAGAAGAAGAGCCATCGTCTGATTCGTCGACAAGCACTGATAATGCGTTAAGTCCTCTCAATCCGAACGAGCCAGAATATTTTAATGGAACTTATGTAATAAACTATCACCGCTGGTTTGGCGGCACTTTGAAAAAGTCAAACACATCCGGAGTATCGTCCTCTGGTAAACCGTATATATCATATATATACCAATATGATGATAGAAGTACGCTTGATAAATATGGCGAATTGCTTCAAAATGATGGTTTTAAGTTAAGAGCTGACAAAAACAAGGTTGAAAATGGCAGAAATTGCAATTACAGGGCTTATACAAAGCACGATCCTGAAGTTGATGCAAATCAAAACAGATCGTTACAAGTCCATTTATTCATATACAAAGACGATAAGAACGTAACTATTATGATAGACCACGCAGGTTAATAAAAATGTATTAAGACCTTTGCTAACCACAGCAAAGGTCTTTTATGTTGGGAGGAATGAATATGATGAATTATGTATTTGGATATGCGCGAGTCTCCACTGAGGCGCAGGTGCTTGACCGGCAGCTTGATATGCTGAGCGATTACGGAGTAAATAAAATTTATTGCGAGAAAATGACCGGCACCAAGCGTGACCGTCCGGAGCTTGAAAAGATGCTTGACAGGCTCACGTCAGGTGATACGGTTGTTATAGAGTCACTGTCGCGCCTTGGCAGAAGCACGAAGGACTTGATTGAGCTTATGGAGCTGTTCAATGAGCGGCAGGTTAATCTTGTTTCATTGAAAGAAAACATTGACACAACAACCGCCGCCGGCAAGTTGTTGTTTACGCTCATAAGCGCAATTTCACAGTTTGAGCGCGATTGCATAGTTGACCGTACCCGCGAAGGGCTTGCCGCCGCCAGAGCCAGAGGTCGCAAGGGCGGCAGACCGCCTGTAGATGCAAATGTACTCGACAAGGCTATTCGTTTATATGACAGCAAGGAATACACTGTCTCCGAGATAGAGGAACTGACCGGTATAAAACGCGCTACGCTGTACAGACATTTGAAGAAATGATAAGTTGCAATTTTTGTCAAACTGTGCTATAATAGGAATATTAAAAATGTAGGTTTGTGATACATTGATTGTGAGATGCGTTTTGAGAATGTATGGCAGGTTTTGATACGGAATTATGATACATTTTCAAATTATCTCATAAACGATGGTTAATGTACATGAATCAAAAAGGTGGTTAGGTTATGAGTAC
>JAFQYK010000497.1 GCA_017406485.1 Clostridia bacterium | reverse complement strand
GTATCCTTTAAAAATTGTCCGTGGAATAGTATACATCATTTTTCCGGATTTTGCAACTCTTTTATTTGAGTTAATAAATTGTTTACAATATTCAATATTTCCTTATGCTGTCCGCGGAGGGCATAGCCTATTACCGGCTTTTCGCCCGAATAGAGCTTTATACGTTTCGGATACAGACTGTCAAGCCCCATAACAAGCTGCGCGTCGATTTTATCCGCTTCAAAGGTTAAAAGCACCGCGTCGGCGCGTTGGTTTATCTCGTACACACCGCATTCCTTTGCCGGAATTTTAAGCGCCGCAACCTCGATTATATTCTGCACCGGCTTTGGTATGTCGCCGAATCGGTCTATAAGCTCATCCTCAATCTCGAACTTATCATCCTCACTCTCAATCGCGGCAATTTTTTTATACATATCTATGCGCTGGTTGTGGTTCCGGATATATTCCTCCGGCAAATACGCGTCAATGCTTATGTCAACGCTGACCTCATTTTTCTGCTCTGTTTTTATGCCCTGCGCCTCGTCCACGCTTTCTTTTAAAAGACGGCAGTACATATCATAACCGACCGCGTCCATATGACCGTGCTGTTCGGGGCCTAAGATATTGCCCGCGCCGCGTATCTCAAGGTCACGCATTGCAATCTTAAAGCCTGAGCCGAACTCCGTAAATTCCTTTACGGCGCGAAGCCGCTTTGACGCAACCTCGCTTAGGATTTTATTCGGCTGATACGTGAGATATGCGTATGCCGCGCGGTTACTTCTTCCGACGCGTCCGCGAAGCTGATAAAGCTGCGCCAAGCCCATTTTATCTGCGTTTTCTATTATGATTGTATTCGCGTTCGGTATGTCAAGTCCTGTTTCGATAATAGTTGTGCAGACAAGCACGTCCGTCTTGCCGTTCACCATATCGTACATTATATCCTCCAGGTTGTCCTCCTTCATCTTGCCGTGCGCTACCGCTACGTTTATGTCAGGGAACTGCGCCTTTATCCACTCGGCGCGGCGATATATGCCCTGTACGCGGTTATAGAGGTAAAACACCTGTCCGCCGCGCGACAGCTCGTTTCGTATCGCGTCTTTTATAACAACATCGTTATCCTCTAAAACATACGTCTGTACAGGATAGCGGTTTTCGGGAGGCTCGGTTAAAACACTCATATCCCTTACGCCTGTCATTGCCATATGAAGCGTTCTAGGAATAGGCGTTGCGGTCATTGTTAGAACGTCAATATTCTGCTTTAACTCCTTTAGCCTCTCCTTATGCTCAACGCCGAAACGCTGCTCCTCGTCTATAATCAGAAGTCCCAAATCCTTGAACTCCAAATCCTTCGACAGTATTCTGTGCGTACCGATTATTATATCTATTTCACCCGTTTTAAGCTGCTTTATTATTCTCTTTTGCTCCGCTGCCGTTCTGAAGCGCGACAGCATTTCAACCTTTATCGGAAAATTTTCCATACGCTTTAAAAACGTTTCATAATGCTGCATTGCAAGGATAGTTGTCGGGCAAAGATACGCCACCTGCTTGCTGTCGCCCACCGCCTTAAACGCTGCGCGAAGCGCAACTTCTGTCTTGCCGAAGCCCACATCACCGCAAAGCAGTCTGTCCATCGGCTTTGTCTTTTCCATATCGGTCTTGACTTCCTCTATTGACCGAAGCTGATCCTCGGTTTCCGTAAAATCAAACGTGTCCTCAAAGTCACGCTGCCAAGCTGTATCGGCGCTGAACGCATAGCCCTTTGCCCTCTCACGCTCGGCATATAGCGCGACGAGCTTTTTCGCAAGCTCCGCCGTTGACTGCTTGACGCGCTGCGTTGTCTTTTTCCAATCGCTGCCGCCAAGACGTGAAAGCGACAGCTTTTTACCCTCGCTGCCGACGTACTTGTACAGCATATTGAGCTGGTCTATCGGGATATACAACACGTCCGTACCCTTGTAT
>JAFQYK010000496.1 GCA_017406485.1 Clostridia bacterium | reverse complement strand
ATACTTAGGCCCTGTTCCCTCGTCAAAGGTCGGTACCTTCTTAACCGGAATTGCCTCGGCAACAGGAACATCGCCTGTGACCGCAACCGGTGCGCCGCTTTCGGGCGCGTAGTCAGGGTGCATAGCAAAGCCGGCATATGCTGACGGCAAGCCGTGCTCTGTTGCGTCAAGACCGATGATTTCTTCCTCTCTTGAAGCGCGGATACCGATTGTAGCCTTGATGATAAGGAAGGTTACCGTTATCGTGATAGCCGTCCATACCGCCACGCTTGCAAAGCCTGTAAGCTGCAAGCCTAAAAGCTCGAAGCCGCCGCCATAGAAAAGGCCAGTGATTTGCTCGCCTGCGGCGTTTGCTATTGAATAGCCGGGAGCCGAAGCTGTTGCAAACAAGCCAACCGCGATTGTACCCCAGATACCGTTTAAGCAGTGAACCGCAACAGCACCTACAGGATCGTCAATATGCAGCTTGTGGTCAAGGAGCCATACTCCGAATACTACGAGCAGTCCCGCTACAGCGCCTATGACGATTGCGCCGAACGCGTCCGTTACGTCACACGGAGCTGTTATCGCAACAAGTCCCGCAAGCGATGCGTTTAGGCACATTGAAACATCAGGCTTTCCGTACTTAATCCATGTAAAGAGCATACATGCTACCGTTGCAACTGCAGGCGCAATTGTTGTTGTAAGGAATATCGAGCCAAGCTGCTCTACGCTCGTTGCCGCCGCGCCGTTAAAGCCGTACCAGCCGAGCCACAGAATGAATACACCGAGTGCGCCAAGCGCAATGTTATGTCCGGGGAAGGCGTTTACCTTTACAATCTTGCCGCTTTCATCCTTCTTAAACTTACCGATACGCGGACCGAGAATTTTCGCGCCGATTAAAGCCGAGATACCGCCGACCATATGTATCGCGCACGAGCCGGCGAAGTCGTGGAAGCCCATCTGACTTAGCCAGCCGCCGCCCCAGATCCAATGGGCTTCGATAGGATAAATCAAAGCCGAGATAACCGCCGAGTATACGCAGTAGGACAGGAACTTTGTTCTCTCTGCCATTGCGCCCGATACGATTGTCGCTGTTGTCGCGCAGAACACAAGGTTAAACACGAAACTTGAAAAATCAAAATTTGCGTATGAAGTGAAAAGGTCGAAGCCGGGCTTTCCGATAAATCCTATTAAGTCCTCACCTAAAAGCAGGCTAAAGCCAATCACGATGAACATTACGGTACCTATACAGAAGTCCATCAGGTTTTTCATTATGATATTACCGGTGTTCTTGGCTCTTGTAAAGCCTGCCTCTACCATTGCAAAACCGGCCTGCATCCAGAACACCAGCGCGGCACCGATTAAAAACCATACACTGAATACTTCACTCATTTTAATCTCCCCCTTTTATACACCAAATAACATATCGCTATATGACGGATACGGCCAATATGTTTTTGCCGTTTCCTCTTCCATACTGTCGCCTACCCGGCGCAGCTCCTGCATTTCTTCAAAAACGGTGTTTCTGTAATACAGCGCAAGCTCTAAGCTACTCTCACCGGCCGCGCTGTCTACCGCAGACTGAAGCGTTGATGCTTCTTTCGCAAACTTACTCAGCTTTTCCGAAAGGCTGACGATAATTTCCTGCTCCGCGTCTGACGGAATATTAACTGATAACGCCTTTTTAGCCAGTACCGCGTCTGTAAGCGTCTTAATATACGTCGACACTGACGGGATAATGTCCTTCTTAGCCATTTGTAGCATTGTCAGCGCTTCGATTTTAAGCTGCTTGGAATATGTTTCAAGCTCTATCTCATATCTTGCCGTCATTTCCGCCTCGGTGCAGATTTTGTTCTTTGTAAACAGCTCTACATTCTTCTTGTCAAGGAAATGCGCGAACGCTTCGGGTAATGACTTTAAGTTGTACAGTCCGCGTCTTTCAGCTTCCTTAACCCATTCGTCGCTGTAGTTGTCGCCGTTGAAGATAATATCCTTATGCTCTGTAAGCACTCTCTTTACAAGTCCCTTTACAGCTTCTTCAATATTATCCGCATCCTTTAACTCCTCATAAAATCCGCTTAGCTCCTCCGCCGCCATAGTGTTAAGCATATAGTTGGGGCAGGCGATGTTTAGCGATGAACCGAGTGCGCGGAACTCAAATTTATTGCCCGTAAATGCGAACGGTGAAGTGCGGTTTCTGTCTGAATTATCCTTTTTAAAATCCGCGAGAACCGCCGCGCCCATATCCATTTTTGTTTTATCGTGGCTTACGTACTCTCTGCCCTCAATGATTGAGTCCACCAGCGCGCCCAAATCGTCTCCGAGGTACATTGATATAATCGCAGGCGGCGCTTCGTTCGCGCCGAGCCTATGGTCGTTGCCGGCTGAAGCAACCGTAATTCTTAAAAGATCCTGATACTCGTGAACAGCCTTGACAACCGCCGCCAAAAACAGCAGGAACTGTAAATTGTCCTCAGGCTTCTTTCCGGGATTTAACAGGTTCTCGCCCGTGTTGGTTGACATTGACCAGTTGTTATGCTTGCCGCTGCCGTTCACGCCCGCAAACGGTTTTTCGTGGAGAAGGCAGACAAGATTATGTTTTTCCGCTGTCTTTTTCATAATCTCCATTGTAAGCTCGTTATGGTCGGCGGCAATGTTCGAGGTGCAGAAGATAGGCGCAAGCTCATGCTGTGAGGGAGCAACCTCGTTGTGCTTTGTCTTTGAATATACGCCGAGCTTCCACAATTCCTCGTCCAAGTCGCGCATATAAGCAGCAACGCGCGTTTTGATTGAGCCGAAGTAATGGTCGTCAAGCTCCTGTCCCTTAGGGGCTTTCGCACCGAAAAGCGTTCTGCCTGTGAGCTTTAAATCCTCGCGCCTGTCGTACATCTCCTTATCAATAAGGAAATACTCCTGCTCCGGACCTACGGTTGTAAACACGCGCGTAACGTCTGTCTTGCCCAAAAGGTGAAGAATTTTTACCGCCGCCTCGCTTAACCGTTCCATTGACCTCAGAAGCGGTGTTTTCTTGTCAAGTATTTCACCTGTGTAGGAGCAGAACGCCGTCGGTATATATAGCGTAGTGTCACGTACAAACGCGGGCGAGGTCGGGTCCCAGGTCGTGTAACCGCGCGCTTCAAAGGTGGCACGTATGCCGCCCGACGGGAACGAGGACGCGTCAGGCTCGCCCTTTATAAGCTCGCTGCCCGAAAACTCCGCGATAACCTCTCCTTCGCCGTGAGGCGTTATGAAGCTGTCGTGCTTTTCCGCCGTAACGCCTGTCATAGGCTGGAACCAGTGGGTGTAGTGCGTGCAGCCCATTTCCACCGCCCAATCCTTCATTGCGTTTGCGACAACGTTCGCCGTTTCCGCGTCAATCGGCTCGCCGTTCTGTATTGTGTTTTTTAACGCTTTATATGTAGCCTTCGGCAGTCTTTCCTGCATTTTGCGGTCATTAAAAACCTTGCTGCCGAACATTTCCGATAAATTTGACATTTTTTACTCCCCTTTCAAAAGAAAAAGCGCCGTAAAACCCACGTTGGTTCTACGACGCCTTTGCCGTTTTATATCATATTACAATAAGTAGATGTTATGCTTTTCACATTCCGCTCTCATATCGTCCGGCCAGATTGCGCACTGTACCTCGCCGATATGCGCCTTCTCTAAAAGCAGCATACAAAGTCTTGACTGACCGATACCGCCGCCGATTGTGAGCGGAAGCGTGTCATCCAGAATACCCTTGTGGAACGGGAACTGCTCTCTTTCGAGCGCGCCTTCCTCGGTAAGCTGTCTGTGCAAGCTCTCCGCGTCAACTCTTATACCCATTGACGAAATTTCAAACGCGCAGCCAAGCACGCTGTTCCATGCGAAAATGTCGCCGTTTAATTCCCAATCGTCATAATCGGGCGCTCTGCCGTCGTGCTTCTTGCCGCTTCTGAGTTTTCCGCCAATCTTCATAATGAATACCGTTCCGTGTTCCTTTACGATTGCGTTTTCTCTGTCGTGCGGGCTGAGTTCGGGGTACATATCCTCCAATTCCTGCGTTGTGATAAAATACACATCACGCTTAATACTGAAATCCAAAACCGGGAACTGCTTTTTTATCTGTTCATTTGTATCTGCAATCGCGCCTACGATTTTCTTCACTATTGACTGCAAAAACTCAACGTTCCTGTCCTCGCGCTTTATAACTCTGCACCAATCCCACTGGTCAACGAAAAGCGAGTGGAGATTGTCTGTGTCATCATCGCGGCGGATAGCGTTCATATCTGTGTAAATTCCCTCGCCGTCTGTGTAGCCGTATTTATACAGCGCCATTCTTTTCCATTTTGCAAGCGACTGCACAACCTCCGCCTCACCGTCTATATTCTTCATCGTAAAGTGCACCTTGCGCTCAACGCCATTTAAGTCGTCGTTTATTCCCGACGCCTTTGTTACCATAATCGGCGCGGTTACTCTGTCCAAATTAAGCGCGTTGGCTAAAGCCACCTGGAACGTGTCCTTAACGGCTTTTACGGCCTTTTGCGTTTCGCGCTGCGTTAATGAGGATTTGTAACCCTCCGGGTAAATCATTGCACTCGACATTTTAATCAACTCCTTTTTTTCGTAAAAGAAAAGGCGCTCCGCTTCTTTAGCGGAACGCCTTTGTTCTTTCATTGAGTCCATTATACGACTGTGTGATTTGTTTGTCAATAGGTTTTTTTCTTTTTGTAAAATTTGCTTTCGGAATTCTAACAAGTCAAATGAAAGATTGTATGTTTTGTTTAATTCTTATTTTTCGTCTGCCGAATACTCAAAGCACGGCATAAGCTGAAGTTTGAATAGATTGTTTTTATGCTTTGTGTCTATAAGCTTTTTCTTTTCCGCGTCGTCAATCTCACCGGTGCGGATATAGCGGTCAAGCTCAGCGTAAGTGAAACCGAGGTTTTCCTCATCTGTTTTACCGCTCAAACCGTCAATCGGGGTTTTATCTACAAGCTCCTTGGGAAGCGCTAAAAGAGAGCCTATCTCCTTTACCTCTGTAACAGTCAGACGTGAAAGCGGCGAGAAATCACCTGCCGCGTCACCGTAGCGGGTGGAATAGCCAACCCAATCCTCAGACAAATTACAAGTATTTGCCACACGGCCGTTGCTTGATTGGGAAACAGCGTACAGCGTAGCCATTCTGATACGCGCCGGCAAATTTACGCGCGTCTGTTTCTGTATCTCCAAATCGGACGGTATATTATTCAGAACACCGTCAACCGCGTCCTTAACATTTATGACGTAATGCTTTATACCAAGGTGGTTTACAAGCATATATGCCGCGTCAATATCGGCCTGTTCGCCGCACGGCATAAGTACGCCTATAACGCGCTCCCTGCCCAAAGCCTCCGCGCAAAGCGCGGCCGTTACGGAGCTGTCCTTGCCGCCGGATATGCCGACAATGGCGTTACAGCCCTTACCGTTTTCCTCAAAAAAACCTCTGATCCATTCCACACATTCATTCTTAGTTCTTTCCGCGTCAAACATAGTTTTCCTCCTTACAGAAGCGGTGCGACCAGCCTCATAATATGTCCTATCATTCTGGTAAAAATATTGAATTTCTTTATATCCTCAAGTGTTATCCGCTGTGATTTTGCAAGCGTTTCCGCAAAATCCTTCTCCATATCGGCTATCGCGGGAGTATCCAGCATATATGCCGCACATTCATAGTGCAGGTAAAGACTTCGATAATCGTGGTTTATTGTTCCGACTATCGCGCGTTTGCCGTCGCTTACAGACATTTTTGCGTGAATGAAGCCCGGTGTATATTCGTAAATCTCAATACCCGCGCGCAAAAGCTCCTTGTAGTATGTGCGCGCAAGATAGAACGCATACGCTTTATCGGGGATATGCGGCATAATGATTTTAACGTCAACACCGCGCTGTGAAGCATATTTCATACTTTCAAACATTTCATTATCAATAACGAGATACGGCGTCATAATATACACATAGTCCGACGCGCTTTCAAGATTGTGCAGATACGCGCGCTTACCGACATATTCCTCGTCAAACGGTGTGTCACCAAACGGTACAACAACACCATTTACGCTGTTTGTTTCCGGAAAATTTGTTTCGTTGGTTGCGTTTATATATATACCGCCGTCCTCAACACGCTCCGCGTTTACATTCCACATATCAAGGAACATAGAAGTAAAGCCGGCAACGCCATTGCCGCATATTTTAAATCCGGTGTCCTTCCAGTGTCCGAAGCGCACCTTTTCATTTATATACTCATCCGCGATATTTATTCCGCCGCTGAAGGCGCATTTGCCATCCACAACAAGGATTTTGCGGTGGTCACGGTTGTTCTGATGCGTGGAGATAAGCGGCATAATCGGTGAGAAAATGTGGCATTTTATACCGAGTCTTTGGAGATACTCATCATAATCGCGCGGCATTGTCGCTATGCAGCCCATCGCGTCAAACATAACGCGTACTTCAACGCCCTGGCTGACCTTAGTTTTTAATATCTGCAGTATTTCCTCCCACATACGACTCATCGTGTTTATGATGAAGAATTCCATAAATATAAATTTCTCGGCATTCTGCAGCTCTTGTCTCATCGCCTCGTACATATCCTCGCCTATCGGATAGTATTTCACATTTGTTGAACCGTATGCAGGTGAGCCGCCGTATACCTGAAGATAATCTATAAACGAATTTTCAAGCTTGTCCTGCTCGGCAAGAAAGCGCAAAAGCTCCTTGTCGCACGAAAGGTAACGCTTATTGATTTCCTGGATTTTTTTGTAATTCTCATCTATGTTCCACGCGACGGTACGTATACGCATAAACATATACAAAAGACCGCCGAACACCGGAATAATCGCAATTAGCACTATCCAGGTCATTTTAAAGGTTGGCTCTCCGCTTCTGTTTACCTCAATAATAATAAGTATAGCGCTGAAAAGCGTAGTAAAGCCCAATACCGCCTGTGAATAATCCGATATCCATATAAAAATAGCGACAAAAACCGCCACCTGAATAAGCAGCATAACAAGCGCAAACAGCTTATTTGAATAAAGCAGTCTGTTAAGCCTTTTCATCGGATTGTCACTTCCTTACTTTAGTGATTTGATATACGCGAAGGTTTTGCTCTCGCCCTCCTCAAGGAGCATCCTGAGCCAGCCCTCTAATAGCTTTGCCGTTTTGGGGTGCATCATATTCTTCGCGTTTCCTTTTTCGAAATAATCTATGGGGTTGTTGTCTGTGTACTTGTCACCAAGATATATTTTTCCGGCTGCCACACGGTCGCAGAACATTTCCTTTACATATTTAAGCGGCATTTCAACCGCTTCCATTTTATGCGTTTCTATGTTATAGTCTGTCCAATATTCAAAATGATGCTTGTTCCTGCCCTTGTGGTGCATCCAGGCGCGTGAGTATCCATACTCGCGCCTTTCCGCCTCGGTAGGGCTTCTGTCACCAAGATAGAACCGCGCGCCGGGGATAAATTCGGTCGGTGAATATTTCGATAAATCGTGCCTTAGTCCCTGCCACAATATGCCGCATTTAAAACAGTGGTATATTACCTTATGCCTGTGGCGCGTTATTGTACGGAAATGTTTTATCCAATGCAGCATATTTATCCCCTTTCTTTTTTAGTCATATTCTGTTATATTTTATCATATAATTTGGAAAATTACAATATGGATTGTGGATAAATTGTTGTTTATGTGCTGATGGCGGGCGAAGATTAAGCCTTCCCCTTGAGGGGAAGGTGGCATTTTCGACCAAAGGGAGAAAATGACGGATGAGGTGTCAAATGTCTTAATTATCAAGTTTTCAGACACCTCATCAGTCTCGCTCACTTCGCTCCCTCGACAGCTTCCCCTCAAGGGGAAGCCTTTGCGCATCGCCGCCGATTACACCTATAAACAATAATTTATATTTGCAATTATTATAATTATATGATATAATAGAAATGCAGTACAACTGAATAAGAGAACAAACGTCGACGAATAATAGAAAAAAACGTATGTTTTGGCTATTATACTGGCGTTTGTTCAGTTGTACTGCAATAAATAGTCAAGCTGCGTTTTTATGCGCGGCTTCGGCTGCGCATTTTTTGATTTATGGAGGCGGTACAATGGAAAACAATGATTTGCTTGATGAAACAGACAAGGCTATGCTGAAAGAATTAGAACAGATAATCAAAAGGGAAAATTCCACTTATGAAGAAGATTTAAAGGATACCAGACGTGTTTTTGAAAAATATAGGAAAATAATAACGGATTGACCGAAAAGATCAATCCGTTTTTGTTTTGGTTGAATTTTTAAATTAGCCAAGCTCTGCGAAATACTTGATTGTTCTAACCATCTGTGATGTGTATGAATTCTCGTTGTCATACCAGGAAACAACCTGTACCTCGTAAAGACCGTCACCGATTTCGCTAACCATTGTCTGAGTAGCGTCAAAGAGTGAACCGTATCTCATACCGATTACGTCTGAAGAAACGATAGGATCGGTGTTGTAGCCGAATGACTCTGACTGAGCAGCCTTCATAGCAGCGTTGATACCGTCTACTGTTACATCGTTACCCTTAACAACAGCTGTAAGAATTGTTGTTGAACCTGTCGGAACAGGAACTCTCTGAGCTGAGCCGATGAGCTTACCGTTAAGCTCAGGAATAACAAGACCGATTGCCTTAGCAGCGCCTGTTGAGTTAGGAACGATGTTAGCAGCGCCTGCTCTTGCTCTTCTCATATCGCCCTTTCTGTGCGGACCGTCAAGAATCATCTGGTCGCCTGTGTAAGCGTGGATTGTTGACATAATACCTGACTGGATGGGAGCGTACTTGTTAAGAGCGTCTGCCATCGGAGCGAGGCAGTTTGTTGTACAAGAAGCTGCTGAAATGATTTTATCATCCTTTGTAAGAGTCTTTTCGTTTACTGAGAAAACGATTGTCGGGAGGTCGTTACCTGCCGGAGCTGAAATAACAACCTTCTTTGCGCCTGCGTCAATGTGAGCCTGTGACTTAGCCTTTGATGTATAGAAGCCTGTGCACTCCAAAACAACGTCTACGCCAATCTCGCCCCAGGGGAGCTTAGAAGCATCTGCCTCTGCGTAAATCTTGAGAGTCTTACCGTCAACTGTGATTGTGTTAGCCTCGTCATCAGCCGATACAGTGTGCTTACCCTCGCCGATTGCTCCGCAGTAACCGCCCTGAGCTGTGTCGTACTTTAAAAGGTTAGCAAGCATGGAAGGCTTTGTAAGGTCGTTGATTGCAACTACCTCATAACCCTCTGCGCCAAACATTTGTCTGAATGCAAGACGTCCTATACGTCCAAATCCATTGATCGCAACTTTTACTGCCATAATAAAAATTCCTCCTAAAAATAATAAATTATTTTTGAGCATACAAAATATGCCCGGTTACATTTATTTTACATCAAAATTCCAAAATATACAAGGGGTATTGTCAAATTTGTGTCATTTTTCTTAAAATTTTTTCTTCATTGCAATTATCCGTTTCCGCTAAGATGTTCATTCCCGTAATATGGAATTACCGATTGAATTATATTATATTTTATGATACAATATAGTTTAACAAAATATCAGCAACAGTGAATGTGCATAGAGATACTGCAAACGGATTGAAAGTGGGGGTTAGTTATGAAAAACATAAAAATTATGGGGCTTGATTTAAAGTGGTTCATTGTTATTGTTCTTATTATTATACTCGGATGCGTATTCGGCGCATTTCCGACGGGAATGGTTGGCGCGTTTCTGTTTCTTATGGTATTCGGCGCGCTGCTTAATGTGCTGGGAAATGTGACGCCTATACTCAACTCATTCCTCGGCGGAGGTTCGATTTTGTGTATTTTCGGCGGCGCGGCGCTCGTTTACTGGCATATCATACCGGCAGAGGTTGCAGAAAACTGCACAAACTTTATGAAAAACGCAGGTTTTTTGGATTTCTATATTGCGGCTTTAATCACGGGCTCTATACTCGGTATGAAAAGAAAGACCCTCGTGAGAGCAGCAATCCGCTATTTACCTTGTATTCTCGGCGCGGTTATCTGTGCGCTCGTATTGGTGTCAATATTCGGATACCTGTTCGGAATGAAAGCCGGAGAATCCATTGCCTACATAGGTATACCTATTATGGGCGGCGGTATGGGCGCGGGCGCTGTGCCGATTGCAAAGGTGTTTGAAGGCGCGATGGGTATTCCTTCGGAGACAATTTTAAGCAAGCTTGTTCCCGCAGTTGCCCTCGGAAATGCGTTCGCGATTGTCTGCGGAGGCTTGCTTAACCGGCTCGGAAAATCATTTCCAAATCTTACCGGAAACGGTCAGCTTGTCATTACCAAGGATAAAACAGAAGTTGAAGAAAAGCCGAAGCCTGTACAAAAAGGGATTGAAAACTATGCTATAGGCGTTGTTATCTCAACAGCCTTCTTTGCGTTCGGCTCTCTTGTTGCCGCTTTGGTAAAGAAAATCGGAGTGGACATTCATCCCTATGCTTGGATGATTATTTCTGTCGCTGCCGCAAAAATCTTAAATGTCATTCCCGAAAAATACGAGAAGGATACGGAGTTATGGTACACCTTTGTTTCAAAAAACTGGACCTCGGCGCTTATGCTCGGAATTGGTATTGCTTTTACGGATATGGGACAGATACTCTCCGCTATGACGCCTGAATATCTGATACTCGTTGCAATCGTTGTAATCGGCGCGGTTGTCGGTTCCGGTGTAGTCGGCAGACTGGTCGGCTTGTATCCGATAGAAGCGTCGATAACAGCCGGACTGTGTATGGCTAATATGGGCGGAACGGGAGATGTTGCCGTACTGATGGCGGCAAACAGGATGGAGCTTATGCCGTTTGCACAGATTTCATCGCGTCTGGGTGGAGCGCTTATCATTCTGCTGGCGTCGGCTCTTGTGCCAATGTTCTTCTGATTTGCGGGATTATATATCGAAAATAATGGCTATGCTGCGGCATAGCCTTATTTTGTGTATGCAAATATCCGCCACTATGTACGCCTTACAGACAAAATATTCATTTTTCTTAAAAAATCTCTTGCAAATGTTCTTTGTATTTGGTATAATATTAAAAATTACCCACAAACGACATACATATGAAAGGAGTTATCGGAATGGAAGATAAGTTCAGTAAGGAAGGTCTTACATTTGATGACGTGCTTTTGGTGCCTCAGGCATCCGATTTTACGCCGAACGAGGCTGACCTCCACACAACTTTGGCTAAGGACATCACGCTAAACATACCGCTTATGAGCTCGGCTATGGACACCGTTACCGAGTCGGCTATGGCAATCGCAATGGCGCGTGAGGGCGGTATAGGTATTATCCACAAGAATATGACTATTGAACAGCAGGCGGCGGAGGTTGACAAGGTTAAACGAAGTGAAAACGGCGTTATCACCAATCCGTTCTCTCTTACAAAGGAGCGCACGCTGCAGGATGCAGACGATTTGATGTCACGCTTCAGGATTTCGGGCGTGCCGGTTGTTGACGGCGATAACAAGCTCATAGGTATTATAACAAACCGCGACCTTAAATTTGAAACGGACTTTACACAGAAAATCGCTGATGTAATGACGAGTGAAAATCTTGTAACAGCTCCCGTGGGTACAACGCTCGACGAGGCGCAGAAAATCCTCTCAAAGGCAAAGGTTGAAAAGCTCCCGATAGTTGACAGCGAAGGACATTTAAAGGGTCTTATCACAATAAAAGATATTGAAAAGGCTGTTCAGTACCCCAACACCGCGCGCGATAAACAGGACAGGCTTCTGTGCGGCGCGGCGATAGGTGTTACGACGGACGCGTTAGAGCGTGTGCAGGCTGTTTATAACGCAGGCGTTGATATTATCGCGCTTGACAGTGCGCACGGTCACAGCAAGAATATTATAAATAAGGTAAAGGAAATCAAAGCAGCGTTCCCCGACCTCCCGATTATCGCGGGTAACATAGCAACGGGCGAGGCTGCCGAAGCTTTAATCGCGGCAGGCGCTGACTGCCTGAAAGTAGGTATAGGCCCCGGTTCAATCTGTACGACAAGAGTTGTGGCAGGTATAGGTGTGCCGCAGATTACGGCTGTTTATGACGTTGCGCAGGTTGCAAAGAAGTATGGTATTCCGATTATCGCGGACGGCGGTATTAAGTATTCGGGCGACATTGTTAAGGCTATCGCTGCCGGCGGTGACGTAATTATGCTCGGTTCGCTTCTTGCAGGCTGTGACGAAAGCCCCGGCGAGTTTGAAATATTCCAGGGCAGACGCTTTAAGGTTTACCGCGGTATGGGTTCGATTGCCGCTATGGAAAAGGGCAGCAAGGACAGGTATTTCCAGACCGGGTCGAAGAAGCTCGTTCCCGAGGGCGTCGAGGGACGTGTTCCCTACAAGGGCCCGCTTTCGGATACGGTGTTCCAGCTTGTCGGCGGTATTCGTTCAGGTATGGGATATTGCGGTACTAAAACGATTGAGGAGCTTAAAAACAACGGTAAGTTTGTTCGTATCACAGGCGCGGGTCTTAAAGAATGCCACCCGCACGATATATATATTACAAAAGAAGCACCAAACTATTCTCAGGGATAAAAATAAGCTGCGCATCTCACCATTTATCAAGGCTTGAAGTACACAAAGTACGACTGCGCCTTGCTAAACGGCAATCTGCTTGCTTCTTTTCCCCTGTTGTATGTTGTATTATGAAGCAAAACAGCGCCGAATTCGGCGCTGTTTTTTTCATCGTGCATCTTCAAATAAAAGCGAATGCATAAAGCCATCCAGGCTGACTGTCATAATGTCGCCGGCAACACATTTTCCGTCAACGGTTACGACATTTGCGCGAACCTCCCCGCCTGTGTCGCGCGGATAATTTTTTACCGTATATGTATACCGCTTCGCTTTTTTGCCCTTGTACGGCTCTAAATCAAGACCGGCTTTTTTCTGCAGCTCATTATAGCTTTCATAAACTCTGTCAAATTCTTCCGGTATTGTAAATTCCTCTGTTTCTATAGCGTTTTTATCAACCTTCCAACCATAGTTTTGCAAAAATTCAATATTCCCCGCGTTTTCCTCGCCGCTTGCGAAATACACAAAAGCGAACGTCACCAAAAGTATTGTCACCACCGCAGCAAAATACAACATAGCTTTTCTCCCCATTATTATTTCACCCCATATGAGTATATGAAAAATATAAGGAAAAAATTACCTCGTTTATTTCAAAAATAATTACTCAAAATAATAACGCAACAAAATAGCAAAAAGGAGAAATCAAAATGGACAATACATCACTTGTTATAACCATTGTGGGCGCTCTGAACTGGCTTTTGGTCGGTCTTTTCAGATTTGACCTTGTGGCTGCCATCTTCGGCGGTTCGGATTCACTTATCAGCAGAATTATATATGTGATTGTCGGCCTTGCAGGTCTTTGGTGCATTACAATTCTGTTTAAGGATAAGGTTCCCCACGGTCACCACAGCAGCGTTTAAACGAAAAAATACAGCGGCTTTAAATAACCGCTGTATTTTTTTAATCTATGCTTTCAATATACTCCGTCAGACACGCGCGCATTTTATCCGCGCTGTCTATGGCAAAAACTACGCCCTTTAATTTTGCCGCGCCTTTTAGTCCTTTTATATACCACGCGATATGCTTTCTCGCCTCGCGGATACCGATGTACTCGCCCTTTTCATCAATGAGCATATTGATATGCTCAATCATTTGAGTTAGCTTTTCGCGCGGCGTGGGATTATATGTCACCTCGCCGGTTTCAAGATATTCCGCAATCTGACGGAACAAAAACGGATTTCCCTGAGCGCCGCGGCCTATCATAACCGCGTCGCAGCCGGTTTCGTCTATCATTCGCTTTGCGTCAGGCGGCGTTTTTATGTCGCCGTTACCGATTACCGGAATTTTTACCGCGTTCTTAACCTGCCTTATTATATCCCAATCCGCCTTGCCGCTGTAGTATTCCTCGCGCGTTCTGCCGTGAACGGCTATCGCCGCCGCGCCGTTTTGCTCTATAATTTTTGCAACCTCAACGGCGTTTATATTATCACTGTCCCAGCCTTTTCTTATCTTGACCGTCACGGGAACCGGCGAAGCGTCCGAAACCTTCCGCACTATCTCCCCTATTTTTTCAGGCGTTTTCAAAAGCGCGCTGCCGTCACCGTTGTTCACTATCTTCGGCGTGGGACAGCCCATATTTATGTCGATTATATCCGGTTTAAACTCCATCACCTGCGGAACTACCTCCGCCATAATATCAGCGTCCGAGCCGAAAATCTGCAGCGCGCACGGACGTTCGTCCCCGTCTATCTTCATAAGCTGCGGCGTTTTCTTGTCGCGGTAGTGAAGTCCCTTTGCGCTGACCATCTCCGTATACACCAATGAAGCGCCGTACCGGCGGCAGATTTTACGGAACGGTAAGTCCGTTATACCCGCCATCGGCGCAAGAAAAATATTGTTTTCGGTTATTAGTGTTCCTATTTTCATCTCTTATAATACTCTGCTATCTTGTGGTTTGCCGAGAAGAACTGTAAATTAGCGTCATAGTAAAGGTGTGAAACGCCGGTTCCCTCGTCTATAACACCGTTTTCAATCTTTTTAGAACAATCCCAGGTCGTGTCAACTATTATCCATCTGCCGTCAACATAAACCTCGTTCCAGGCGTGGTTTTGCGTGTCGGTCACAATCGTTTCGTCCGTCCACTCCGTATCCTCGCCCACGCCCAAAGCATAGCCGGTAACAATATTACACGGTATTCCTATGCTTCGGCAAAGAGTTGCCATCAGCGTAGCGTAGCCGCGGCATACTGCCCTGCGCGACTGTAAAATCTCGTCCGCAAGGTACGGCGGAATATCCTCGGAATTCAGGCTGTCAACATCATAGTAGAGATACGAGCATATCCAGTCGTGAATTGCCGTTACCTTGTCATAATCGGTCACAATTCCGTTCGTTATACTCTCCGCAATCTGTTTCATATCATCTCTGCCGGACTGGATTGTGCCGGTGCTTTTAAGCGCGTCGCTTATGGATTTGTCCTTTTCAAAAAGCTCCTTGTTGTTTCTGTACACCGGTGACTCGGCTATTTGCCAGCCGCCCTCGGGCAGACGCTCAAGTGTTACGTAATTATATACCCAGCTTGTAAACTGGCCGAACTCCTTGCTGCCGGTATATACACAGAAATTTAAGGTATAGCTGTCGGTTTCGGGAATGTCGATTATTTTGTTGAAGATACCGCTGCCATCGGCTGACATTGACGTTTGACCAAGCGCTTCACCGTTTTCGTCCACAAAATTTACAACGAAATGCGCCTTGTCCTTTGAATCGGAAATACCGAACACCTGCACCGCGTTATTGTCGACAATTATACTGATGTTTTCAATGGGGTAAAACGTCAGCATAGGACTGTTCGCAATGTATGCGTTCTTAGCAATATCCGACGGGGCAATCGGAGGATCCTCGTTCTTTATCATAGCTGATATTTCTGCAAAAGACGGAATTAAATCGGTAAGTCCCGAAAGCTGCTCGGACATAAATGTAATGCTGCCGGTTACCTGGGGATAATTTGTCTTAAGCTCAGGAATGTATGTTCCTATGTTAAGAAAAAAGTCTGTTTTCGCATTGATTATACAGATACCGATAAACAGAATTATTAAAACAATAAGTATTCTTTTTACGTGCTTCATTTCTTCACCTTATTTTGAGATCTGAAGAAAAACCGTTCAGATTGCCGTTTTGCGGGGCAGGAGCCGTACTATGTGTACTGCCCTGTCCGAAAAATGGTGAGATGGGCGATTTTAATTCAGACAACGAGTACTTGCCTTATGCGCTAATAAAAAAATACCGCGACCTAAGCATATTCTTAAGCCGCAGCATCTTAAACTGGAGGCGCCACCCGGATTTGAACCGGGGCGTAAAGGTTTTGCAGACCTCTGCCTTACCACTTGGCTATGGCGCCGCATATTACAAAAGACGCACATTTTACTGCGTCTTTTGTAGATTAAAATGGAGCGGAAGACGAGATTCGAACTCGCGACGTTCACCTTGGCAAGGTGACGCTCTACCACTGAGCCACTCCCGCATATACCATAATTCCTTGCGGAATTACGGTAATTTCCGCAAGCTTAAGCTTGCGTACCTGGTGCTTCCGGGTGGAATCGAACCGCCGACACTGGGATTTTCAGTCCCATGCTCTACCGACTGAGCTACAGAAGCATATTTCACTGCAAAAACAGTGAAATTGGCGACCCGGATGAGGCTCGAACTCACGACCTCCAGCGTGACAGGCTGGCGTTCTAACCAACTGAACTACCGGGCCAAAATAGGTATTTCAAGCAGATTTGCGTGCATAACGGATTTTCTTTTCGGCTGCCGCGTAAATCTGTATTGAAAAGTATGTGCCATTTTCGACAGATTTGCGTGCATGACGGATTTTGTTTCGACCGCCGCGTACTGGTGTACGCAAGAGTCGGAAGAAAATTCGTCAGGTGCGTGAATATGTCGAAAATGGTGGGAGTTACAGGGCTCGAACCTGTGACATCCTGCTTGTAAGGCAGACGCTCTCCCAGCTGAGCTAAACTCCCATAACCATAAGTTAATTTAACTGCACCCTATTCCCTACTTGTAAGGCAGACAAACGCGCAAGCGCGTACTTTCTCCCAGGTGAGCTAAACTCCCATTTTACCTTTCAAAGCCGCTGTCTGGTCAGCGACAAGAAATATTATAGCAGACGCATTTGGATTTGTCAACACTTTTTTTCGGTTTTTCGCAAATATTGGCTTTATTTTTTTCTTATTATAATGTATACTTATTATATGCGGAAGAAGTTAACTTTGATACCGGATCGGGGATGAAAAAATGGCAAAGACACCAATGCAGAAAAGACGAATACTGTATGTTATGCAAATGCTTACAGAGCAAACAGATGAGGAACATCCAATAAGCACGGCTCAGATTATCAAAAATCTGAACCTTATGGGCATAGAAGCAGAGCGAAAAAGCATATATGACGATATAGAAACACTTCAAACCTTCGGACTGGACATTTTAAGCCGCCGCAGTGAGCCAAAGGGCTATTATTTGGCATCGCGCGACTTTGAATTGCCGGAGCTTAGGCTTTTGGTTGACGCTGTACAGTCGTCTAAATTTATTACAGAAAAAAAATCAAACTCGCTTATCGGCAAAATCGAAAAGCTGGCAGGCAGCCACTATGCAAAAGAGCTGCATAATCAGGTTGTCGTTGCAAACAGGATTAAGACGATGAACGAGAGTATATATTATAATGTGGATAAAATACAGTCCGCAATAACCTCAAACATTAAAATCCGCTTCAAATACTGCGAGTGGACGCTTGACAAAGAGCTGAAACCAAAAAAAGACGGCGCATTTTATACGGTCAGCCCGTGGCTGCTTAATTGGGATGATGAAAACTACTACCTCATAGCCTACAGCGAGGATAATGAGCAGATACGCCACTACCGTGTTGACAAAATGATGAATATTACTCTTACAAAAGAAACTCGTGACGGCAAAGAAAGTTTTGCAAAAATTGATGTGCCGTCGTTTTCAAAACGCACCTTCGGAATGTTCGCCGGTGAGGAAAAACAGCTTACCATAATTTTTTCAAACAAACTCATTGGCGTTGTGATAGACCGCTTCGGAAAAGATGTAAGGCTCAGCCGCCACGACGCGGACAGCTTTGCGGCGACGGTTAAGGTAAACATCAGTGCACAGTTTTACGGTTGGCTTGCCGCCTTGGGTGACGGCGCGAAAATCACTGAGCCAAAGGCAGAAGCGGATAATTTCATACAGTTTGT
This sequence comes from Clostridia bacterium, assembly GCA_017406485.1. Taxonomy (GTDB): domain Bacteria; phylum Bacillota; class Clostridia; order UBA1381; family UBA1381; genus Hominilimicola. The sequence goes on along the minus strand of JAFQYK010000496.1, from coordinate 5,264 downwards.
TAAGAAAATAACGGAATTTTATATTACATAAGTGTTTCAAAATGGAAATTTCAACCCAAAAAATGTATAAATTAAAGAAAATGTGTAACGGAAAATTCGTCAAAAGGGCGGTTTTGCCTGATTTTTGTTGACAAACCGCAAAGCGCGAGTATAATAATCATAAATCGGGGCAATAATGCGTAACGATATATTTTATCGGCAACCCGACAGAATGGAGGTTTTTACCGTGAAAGAATTTTCTTACACACTTACAGGTGAAACAGGATTGCACGCCAGAGGCGCAGGAAAGCTTGTTACCGAGGCGCAGAGCTTTAACTCGAATATCAGTATTGTATATAATGATAGAATTGAAAATCTTAAAAGGCTCTTCGCAGTCACTTGTCTTGGAGCAAAAAAGGGTGACTTCGTCACCGTAAGAGCGCAGGGCAGCGACGAAAACGAAGCGGCTACAACGCTTGAAAATTATTTCAGAGAAAATCTGTAAACAAACAAAAAGCGTTTCCGAAATTTTATCGGAAACGCTTTTTATTTACCCTTTTGTCACAACCACCTTGACATCCTTTTCGGCAAGCGCCGTTTCCCACTCGGTTGTAAGGCGTTCGTCTGTTATAAAGGTGTCTATTTTATCTATATCGGCAATACGCGGCACGCCAAGCCTGCCTATTTTGTTTTTGTCGCAGAGGAAGATTGCGGACTCGCTTGAAGAAAGCATAGCTTTTTTTATTTCCGCCTCGCCCTCGGAGGAGTCAACCAAACCGTGTGTCAGAGTCACGCCCTTGCACGAGAAGAAAAACTTATTCGCAAAATAATTCTCGCGTATCGTCTTTTCCGCGACGCGTCCGACAAACGACATATTCCGCGGCGTCAGCTCGCCGCCGGTACAGATTACGTGCATATGCGCGCAGCTTGAAAGCTCGGTGACGATTTTTTCCGCGTTGGTTATGACGGTAAGGCCTTTTTTACCCTTGATGTACCGCGCCAGATGCCACGCGGAGGTGCTCGCGTCAAGGAAAATCGTTTCACCGTCACGGATAAGCGACGCCGCGTACTCGCCTATGCGCTGCTTACCTTCAAAATTTATAATATCCCTATCCATTATTGCAAGCTCCGGCTCCACGCTTTCAACCAGCGTCGCGCCGCCGTAGGTGCGTACTAAAACGCCTTGCTTTTCCAGCTTTTCAAGGTCGGCGCGTATCGTTTCCGTGGTCACGTCAAACTGCTTCGCAAGCTCTACCACAAGCACACTGCGCTCCTTGTTTATTATTTGTTCTATCTTATTTCTCCGCTCTACCGCAAGCATCAGATCAGCCATCCCTTCTCTGTGTTCAAGGACAAAATAGCAGGAGAAAGAACATAGTTCTTTCTCACTATACCTCTTTTTGGATTATACCGATATTTTATCATACCCGCGGACGTTTTTCAACAGCAAGATAAATTTGTTTGATTAAATGCCGGGTATAAGCAGGCGAGAGCCTATAGGCAGCATTGCGGCGTCCTCTAAGTTATTGAAGGAAACAATATCCTCCTGCGGCACGGCATAACGCTTGGCAATCTCCCATAACGTGTCGCCCGGTTGAACAAAGTAGATTACAATTCCGCGCTTTGAACCATCGTCCGTCATATCGGATAAAACATCGCCGATCAGGTCAATATCCCTTTTTCTTACAACATTTGCGCTGACGGAAAGAACGCATCTTATTTCAATTCCGCCCGACATATTGAGGTTATACGCAGTGTGCTTCACCTCCGCCTTTATTTCGGGCATAAGGTCATCCCCGCTCGCTTCCGCGTCCAGCGCGCAGCTAAACGGAATATCCCTTTTCACGCTGTAAACGGGATATTCGGGACTGTCTGTGACGTAGAGAATATACGTTTCTATCTTACCCTCGCAGAGAAGTTTGTCGCCGTGAATATCTGTATTTGTAACAACCGGTTTCACCGCCGCTCCGTATATGCCTGTAACAGCCGGCGAACCACTGTCCGGCTCTATAGTTTCGCGTATCGTGTTCTGCACTACAGGGCGGGATACAATTTCCTCAAGCTGCGCCGTTTCCTTAATAAGCTCGGTTGTCATATACGGCTCATAACAATCGCTTATTATATCGATAACAGCGTTTTCCGCCGCCTTAATCTGGGCGGTCACATCAATCTGAACTGCGATAATGCGCCTGTCACCATCGCTGTCCTCCTCAACGCTAAAACTTATGTCTGATACACAATAATCTATATCGCAGCTCGTGTCATCAGTTGCGTCGGGGCAGTCAAACACCTCGGTAAACGGTATTTCCGCCTCCATAAAACGTATCGTGTTTTCCTCGTCTGTATACAGTACGCTCACCACTGCCGCGCCGCGAGCCGTTACGCGGCCTGTCACGCACTTATACTCTGTGTCTGTAATACGCGCGTCCGCCTTTAAAACCTCATTCACTGCCGACTGCGAAAGCGGTATTTCTATTGTATCCTTTAAGGTAAAATCACTCTCGCATAGGCCCACGCAGTTCTGGAGCGTCACTGTTTCCTTCAAAATCTCCGCCTTATCCGCTTCGGTCGCGTCCACTGCAATTTCTATGTTTTTCTCCTCAACAATTTCATAATCAAGGCAAACTGTCACTCTGACGCGCAGCTTACGGCTGTTTATGAGCGTAAATTCCGCATTTTCCACATTTGCGGTAACAAGCGCTTTCATGTTTGCGCTTATGTTTTTATTGTCGATATTTTCGGTAAAGTCAAACGAAGTGAGTATACTTTTTATACTCTCCGCTTCGCTGTCGGGTATGTAGAGTATTTTAAGGCTTGTTCTGCCATTTACAGTTGCGCGGCCGTCTGATACTGTCTTGCCGGTGACGCAAGCCGTCGCGTCAAGCTGCAGTATCTTCAGAATATCCGGCTTTACGTCCGGCACGATAATATCCTCATCAAGAAGCGTGCGTACGCTGCCCTTGCAGCATACCTGGTTTACGGTTACATTTTCTTTTATCAATTCCATAGCTTTGTCCTCCATTTTTGATAAGTTTATAATTTATTGTATGTGAGGTTTCTTGGAATATGATAAAAAGTTGCCTCCAAACCGCGCCGCGCTTCCCGTCATCAACAAAGGCGTCTGGGATACAGATAAGTTTAAAAAAAAGAGCCCGAAGGCTCTTTAATTACCTGAAATTCAATTCCGTAAGACCAAACTTTGACGAATACTCTGTGAGCTTTTGCTGTATCGCCGCTTTCTGCTCACCCTCGGCAAGTTTTGGCTGATAGTCGTTGTAATCATCGTGACCGGAAATTCTCGCCGGTATAATCACATAATTATCATCAACCTGCAGCGTGCCGTCAATAAACGTGAACACCTGTCTGTAAATTGCTGTGTCTTTATCGGACGGATTGTTATTACCGCCGAAGCAGAAGTTGCCGAGGCTGTACAATATATATTTACCGTTGTACTTCTCAACACCCTGCAGCACGTGCGGGTGCGTGCCGATTACGACGTCCGCGCCAAGGTCAATCGCCTTATGCGCAAGCTCTGTCTGTTCCTCTGTTGGCTCAGTGTCCTTCTCTATACCCCAGTGAATGCTCAAAATTATAAGCTGCGCGCCAAGGTTTTTCACCGTACCGATTGCCTTTTCCATCTTTGCCGCTTCCTCGTCATTTAAAGCGTCAATGCCTACAAAGCCAACCTTTACGCCGTTTATCTCCTTAATCGGCGCGTTTGTTCCTATAAAATTCACAATACCGGCTTCATTGAGATACTTTATTGTATCTTCAAGACTTTCGGGGCCGTAATCCTCACTGTGGTTGTTGGCAAGGTTCGCCGCCTCAACACTGGAGGTGGTTAAAACCTTCACATACTCCGGCTTACCGCGGAACGCAAATGTCTTGTCCGCTCTTTCGCCGCGGTTTGACATTGTTCCCTCAAAATTAACAATAGTTACATCGTCCTCCGCGAATACCGGCGCTACATTTTTGAGAAAATATGAATAGTCACCGCTTTCCGCATATGCCGCAAAGCCAAGGTCAGGATCGGCGTTTACATCGGTCGCAAGCGTGCAGTCACCGACAGCCGTCATTGTGACCGTCTGCACCGTCGGCTGATACGCCTCCTTTTCCGCCTGTTCCCTTCTCTCCGCGACAACTTTACCTATAATATTTACCGCAATTGCGGCTATAAAAAGAACCACCGTTAAATATAACGCTGCTTTTCTTATGCTCATTCCCTTACTCCCCAATACTTATTTTTCTTCCTATAATAATTTTAGTCTACCAAGGTTGTTTTGTCAATATGGAATTTAACTTTGTGACGATAATTCCTACATATTTTATAATAACCTCACGGTGTTACCAAAGGCAAAGCCTTTGACACCTGAGAGAACATTGAATCAAATTGGCTTCGTCACGTTGCGACTCGCCATTTATTGTATAATATGTACAATGTAAAGGAGAAATATAATATGCTTTTTAAAAATAAACTATGTCGTATATTGGCGTCGGTTGTTGCTTTGGCAGCGCTTACGTTGACTTTACCGCAGACGGCTCTTGCTCAGGACAGATTTATGAAGGGTATTTGGGTTTCGACGGTTTATAACATCGACTACCCCGAAAAACCCACAACAAATATAGAATGGCTGATGAATGAGGCGGACAACGTTTTAAACGATTGTCAGGATTTAGGGTTCAACACCATCTTCCTGCAGGTTCACCCGACAGGTGACGCGCTGTATAATTCCGACATCTTCCCTTACAGCCGCTGGCTCACCGGCAGCGAAGGAACAGCGCCGGACGGTGATACTGACCTTTTGACATATTGGATACACGGCGCCCACGAGCGTGGCATGGAGCTGCACGCATGGATAAATCCTTACCGCATCACTATAGGAAATGCCTCCTTTGACACGCTTTCCGAAAATAATCCGGCACGGAAGCATCCCGAATATACGATCAAATATAACGGAAATTACTACTACAACCCGGCACTCCCCGAGGTGCGTGACCTTATCACCGACTGCGCCGTAGAGCTTGCGGAAAAATATCCGATTGACGGTATTCATATGGACGATTATTTCTATCCGGGTGATATTGACGATTATGATGATTATATGGCGTATAATACCGAAAATCTAAGCCTTGCGGACTGGCGCAGAAGCAATACTGACGCGCTTGTCACCGAGATAAGCGCCGCTATGCGCGAAAGAAATGTCACCTTCGGCATAAGTCCACGCGGCATATGGGCTAATAAATCAGTTGACCCGCGCGGCAGTGACACAAACGGCAAAGGCTCT